>JAOZSG010000054.1 GCA_029939785.1 Fidelibacterota bacterium
TAGAAAATATAATAAACTAAAATATAGAACACAAGAGCCTGTTGTGAAATTTTCACAGAATATTTAAACAATCTTTTTGTGCAAAATCTTAATTACATTCACCCACGGGTATACTTTTGGGTATAGCAAAATACTCACGAGGGTAAAATATATCAAAATATACATGAATATATCACCCAAAATCATTATCTTATGTACAACATGATTTTTCACATCAACGTAAGCATTTATTTTTAAAGGAGTACCCCCGACAGGAGTCGAACCCGTGCTTTCGGCTCCGGAGGCCAACGCTCTATCCAACTGAGCTACGGGGGCATAAAAAGCCTATAAAGTTAATTGTAAAAAACGAAAGAGCCAAGAATAAAAACATGAGATATTTTAAACAAAATCTAAAAAAATACCAAAAATTATTAATAATATTATTCATTTTTAATCATCAACTAATCTTTGCAAATACTGAGTTTATGCAAAATTATTCAAATAATATTATCAATATTTCCAATGCAATTAATCAATATTGTTTAATAATTAATAAGTCAAAATCTCTCATTGATGTTATTTCAATAGAATCTCCTGAAAAATTTACACTGGTTGATAGTTATGAACTTATCCCTTTATCAAATACTGATAATAAGGTTCAGTCTAATGATAAAAATTTCCCAGAAGGAATTTATTATATAAATGAAATAATAAAAGTAAATGATTATAATAAACCTGAAGAAATTATTGCTTTAGTAATGAACTATCCAAACGATGCAGATATTATTCAGAAAAGAACAGGATCAAATATATGGATACAAAATTATAATAATAAAATACAACAAAACCATAGTTGTTTTTATTTAAAAACACAATCACTTAATTCTTTGAGAAAATATATTATCGTAGATCGAACACCTATTATTATTATTCACGAAAACACACCAATAACCATGGAAAAGCAATCAACATTAAAAAACAAATGGAATAATTTGTTAATTGAATGGAAAGATTCTTTTAACAGCAAACATCTGGTTTCACATTTTAATATGTACGTATCAACACAAAATGATCATAATATAGAATATTCTCAAACTATTAATTCAATTTTGAGGAGAAAATCTACTGAAGGAATTTATTTTACTATTGAAAATATCATTTTGTTTTCCACTCCACAGGAAATACAGGCAAAATTCACTTTCAATTTTAATAGTCCTACCTATAATAAAAACGGGAATATAATATTGACCTTTGTACCGATTGGTAGTTCATGGAAAATAATTAATGAACGATTTTATCAGATAACAAGACAAGATGATGAGATTCAACTAATTACTAATTTCATAGAAAAATGGAAAGAATCCTGGATAAATAAAAATATCAAAAAGTTTATGTCTTTTTATGATTCTGATTTTAATGACGGTTTGAAAAATTACAGAGAATATTATGATTATAAAAAAAATACTTTCAAACGAGCAGAACCAATTACAATCGGAATATCATCAATGCAGATAAATAAAAACAAAGACTATCTTTGGGAAATAACTTTTATTCAGAAATATACTTCCGGAATGTACTCTGATAAAGGTAAAAAAACTATCATGCTAAAGGGAAAAGATGGTGGTTTCAAAATCATCAGTGAAACCTGGGAAAAGATTGATTAATTTAATTGATAAGGGCTATCTAACAACATCCTTACTTTCCAATAATCAACAATTTTTCTAACACGTTTTGGTCGCCATTTCCGTTTTTCTATAATTTTTAATATTTCTATTGCATTATCTTTTTGACCGGATTTAAAATATGCTACCATAAATAAAATTTTAGAATGGACATCTCTTTTCTCTGCATGTTTTTCTTCACCGAGTCTAACTGCTTCCTGATATTTATTTTTCTTAATTAACTCTGACATTTTCGTTGATAAATGATATTTAAGTTCTATTTTTATAAATATAATATTTAACATAATAATCAAACAAAGTGTCAGAAAAAAATTTATCTGAATTAATAATAAAAAATATGTTAATCCGAATAGCAAAATATATTTGACAGCCATTTTAATATAAATCAAAATCATAGATATATACTCTAAATTTTCCTCGTCTCATTTTTTAACCATTTTTCTTCTACATCTGTTAAAAAAGGTTTTAACGAATTATAAACTTTTTCATGATAATCATTTAGCCATTTTTTCTCAGCCTTAGATAAATTTTCAGGAATAACCAGATTTAAATCAATTGGACAAAGAGTAATTGTATCAAAACCATAAAAAGTTCCAATTTCATTTTCAATCTTTTTAACAGTGACAATCAGGTTTTCAATTCTGATACCAAATTTTCCTTCCAAATACATTCCAGGTTCATTGGAAGTAACCATTCCCAATTCAATTATTTCATTATTTGTTGGGCGAATTTGCTGTGGTCCCTCGTGAACACTTAAAAAATGTCCAACGCCATGACCCGTACCATGACTATAATTATATCCAATTTCCCATAATGGTGCTCTGGAAAAAGTATCTATCATTGCACCTGTATAACCTTTTGGAAATATAGATTTTGCCAGATTGATATGGCCTCTTAACACAGATGTAAAGGCTTCTTTTTCTTCCTGTTTTATATTACCGAGACTTATTGTTCTTGTAATATCAGTTGTTCCATCCAGATATTGTGCTCCTGAATCAACAAGTAATAATCCATCTGCATCAATTTTTGCAGCAGAATCGGGTTTAGCAGAATAATGTACAATTGCACCATTTTCTTTATATCCTGCTATTGTATTAAAACTTAATCCGTGGAATTTTTCTCCTTTAGCACGAAATTCCTCTAATTTTTCAGCTATAGTAATTTCTGTATGTTGTTCTGTCTCCAAATTATTTTTCAGCCAATACATCCATTTGACCATTGCAACACCATCACGAATATGTGCATTTTTAAAACCTTTAATTTCAACATTATTCTTCATTGCTTTTATTGATGAAATAAAATTAGAATGTTGAATAATATTACAAAAAAGTGGAATCATATTTTTCAGTTTTATACTGATTTTCCCCGGATCCAAAAGGATTTTTTCATTTAAAGGAAGGTCTTTTAAAAAAAGACATATATCATCATAATCTCGAATTTCAATTCCATCAGATTCAAGATTTTTTACTATTTCCTGTTTAATTTTTTCCTTTTTTATGAATAATATATTTTTATTCTGACTAATATAAGCAAAACAAATTACAACAGGATTATACTCTATATCTGTTCCACGAATATTAAATAACCATGCTATATCATCAAGAGCGGCAATAAGGTGAGAATTTGCACCATACACATTAAGTTTTTTTATTACTCTATCCAATTTGTCAATTCGGTTTTCGCCAACTGTATCAATTCCTACTTCTATAATTTTGCCTAATGGAATTGAAGGTCTGTTTTCCCAAATATCATCAATCAGATCACTTAAATAATATAGAGATATATTCTTTTCATCTAATTTATTTTTTAAACTTTCATATTCAATTACAGAGAGTAAACCACCATCGAATCCTACTGTAGAATCGGAAGGAAGCATGTCTTTTAACCAGGAAAGATAATCCGGCACATCAGGCATACCCATTCTAAATAATTTAATTCCTGTTCCATCTAATTCCTTTGCAGCCTGAATAAAATATCTGGAATCAGTCCATAATCCTGCCATGTCCTTTGTAATAACTAAAGTTCCTGCTGACCCGGTAAATCCTGATAACCATTCTCTTGATTTCCAATGCTCTGCCACATATTCACTCTGGTGAGTATCTGCACTTGGTGCTATCCAGGCATCAATCTTTTTGCTTTTCATTAATTGTCGTAATTGTTGAATTTTATCCGCATTGGTCACTTGATTATCCTCCAAATTTAATACTGTTGCAAAGAACCTGAAAATGGAATTTAATTAAGACATCTGATTTTTTTAAGGATTATTTAATAAAAAAGCCCATCATAATTGACAGGCTTTAGAGTTGCTGAAAAAAGTAAAGTATCTATCTTTGTCTCATTCTCATTGCTCTGCGAATTCTTTTTAAAGACTGAGCTTTTCTCAAACGCATTTCCTCACTTGGTTTTACATAGTATTCATTTTTTTTGTAATCTTTTAGAATACCTGACTTTTCAAATTTCTTTTTGAAACGTCTTAACGCTTTTTCGATTGGCTCGTTTGCTCTTACTTTTACTTGGATCATTTACAACTCACCTCACTTTCAGTTATCCAAGATACGATCTTAGTTTTTCACTACGTGTTTTATGACGAAGCCTGTTAATGGCTTTTTCTTTTATCTGACGAACTCTCTCACGAGTTAGTCCAAATTCATCACCTATTTCATTTAATGTCAATGAATATTCCCTGTCAATTCCAAAATACATTTGGATAACTTTTCTTTCTCTTTCTTTCAGAGTGCCTAAAGTTTCCCTGATTTCCTGTCTAAGCGAATCTCCCATGATTTCATCATCAGGATTTTTCTGACCACTATCTTTGATAATGTCCATTAAACAATTTTTTTCGCCATCACGAAATGGTGCATTTAATGATTGATGTCTTCTGGAAATTCTAATTGCATTAGAAACATCATTGGAATTCATATTCAGATTATGTGCAATTTCATCCTGTCCTGGTGTACGTTCGTTTGATTTTTCCAGGCTTTCTGCTTCTTTAGTAATTTTACTTATTGTGCCTACTCTATTTAAAGGTAATCGCACGATTCGAGAATGTTCAGCTAATGCCTGTAAAATTGATTGTCTGATCCACCAAACAGCATAGGAAATAAATTTGAATCCACGTGTTTCATCAAATCTTTCTGCAGCTTTAATCAATCCAAGATTTCCTTCATTGATTAAATCAGTTAAAGGTAGTCCCTGTCCCTGATAATCTTTTGCTACACTTACAACAAATCGTAGGTTGGATTCTGTTAATTTTTTTAATGCAGCACGCTCTCCTGCCCGAACTCTTTGAGCAAGATCAATTTCTTCATCCGGAGTTAATGGTTCATATTGACCAATCTCCTCAAGATATTTACCTAAAGCTCTGTTCGCATCGGATTTCTTAATTTTTTTTGTCTTTTTCGCCATTAATTAATTACAACCTTTGTTATGTTTATTTAAAATTCAAAATGTCCTAAGCCTCTAAATATAATATATTTTTTTTTCATTATCAATTCAAATATATTAATAAAAAAAAACGTTTATAAATTAAAATATGAATTAAGATTTAATTCCGCAATCAGTCAAGTCGAAAATAATCATTTTTTTTCTTCCGATTTATTCATTTCTATATTTTTATCTTTATCTTTCTATATTTATTATTGGATTTTATCAAAAATATTTTCAAAAAAAACTTAGTAATATCTTATTTGAACAACTAAACAATCAAATAGTTACAGTTTTAATTGTTTTTTACGAAATAATTCAGGAACGTATTGAACTTCATCCAAAATAATATTCCATGTTCAAGTAGATAAAAATCCTTTCAGATCTTATCTTGCAAATTCTCTCTTATCTAAATCTTCCAAATTAATACAAGTATGTTCTGGAAATGCATCTTTATCTAATGTTGTTTACCGGATTGTCTTGGACTCACAATAGCTATTACAGATATTTTTTGAGCAACAGATATAATTTTATCTTTTAATGTTCATTTATCATCATTTACGAGATTAAGTTATGTTAATTAGACTTTCAAGTTCTAATTTGCATAAAATGATAAAAAAAATTTTGGGTTAGTGTACCTAAACGTACAATGTTTTTGAATGTCTAAATGCAATTACAAATAGTGTCACTGAAAATATTCATCCTGAAATAATAAGCGCATAATGGTGAACTACTGAAAGTCAATATCTAAAAATTTATCCAAGTTCCAAAAACTTCAAAAAAGTCTAAAAACTACCCAAAAAAAAGAACAACTCTTTCAGTTGATCTCCACTAAATTGTTAGCATTTTATTATTATCTAATCCAATTATCTATCGTTAAATTTTTAAATCTATTGAAATGTTTAGTGTTTCCAGTTATTAATTTTGTACATTTTGTAAGTGTTACTGATGCAATTAAAATATCGGTATCAGGTAATAATATATTTTCCTTATAAAGATTACTTTTTATTTCTCCAAATTTTTTAAGTATTTCCAGGTCTGTATTTATTACATCAATTGACAGTAAAAATTCTTCAATAGCATTTATATTTTTTTGCTTAAATTTAGATCTTTCTGCTCCATAGAAAAGTTCTGCAACGGTCATAAATGAAATTGCGACTCTTTCCTCACAATCAATTCTTTTTTCAATGATTTTTTGATTTCCTCTTAAAATTTCAATACAAACATCAGTATCCAACAAAATCATAATTCAAATTCTCTTCCTAAAGTTCTATTTTGAAAAATATCTTCTTTAATCTCTTCAGTAGTACGATCATCTTGCCAACTATTTGATAATTTTTTCCATATATTGACTTGAGAACTTTTACTGATGTGGTTTTTAATTATAAATCGATTTTTTATTTCTTCTTGTATTCCTCGTTCTAAAACCATCAAAATCTCACTATTTAAACTTCTTTTTTCCATTTCAGAAAGTGTTTTAATTTTTGTGATTACATCATCTGGTATATTTCTAATTGTTATATTCATATTCTTTTTCCTCATAATTACAATTTAAAATATGTATAGTTACAATATAGTTACATTTTGATTGCTAATCAATAATTGTTTATCTTTTCAGGAAATTTTTTATCATGCTAACAATATGGAACAATTTGTTTCTGTATAAATTATATGATCTTTATAATTGATTTGCTGTATAAAGTTATCACCTTTTTTAACTTTTGAATCATCACTCGAATAATTGTTCTTTTAACAATAGAGCCACACCTAAATGACTTTAATTTCCTTTAATCACTGTAAATATTGCCGAATCACAAGAAAAAGCAGTAAAGACACCTAGTCCACCTTCAATATTTGTTAAAGGTTCCTGTAAATCACGACTATCCTGATTTCTGGAAGAATATAAATCGGCATATTCATTATTAACTGTATAAACTTTAATTCTATGTCTGCCTAAATGTGTGATTGATTGCTGGCGAATTTGAAATTTCAAATCTGAAATGGGAGGGAAAATACGTTTTCGCATTTTGTCACCAAACATTGTTTCGATTTCCTCTGGATTTTCTTCAGTATTTTCTAATATAATATAAAACCAGGTTGCATTATCATTTTTCCATGTAATGTCTATATTGCTTGATTCACTATTTTTCTTCCATTCTCTAATTTCAGAAAAACCAGCATTTTCAAAATCAGGAACTTCTAATATTGTATTCGATAAAACTATATTTGTTGATGGAATCGGAACAGTTGTTTCTGCATAAATTTCATGATCTTTATAATTGATTTTCAATATAAAATTATCACCTGTTTCCACTTTTAAATCATCACCTGAATAATGATAATATCCACTATCTCCGGCAGAAGATTCCAAAGAATATTCTATGTCATTCTTTATCAAAATTACTTCAGCATCATTGATTGGAGGAGCATAGTTTGTATCAACATCCAGTGTTACAGTTGAATTGATTCTGATATCATCAATTCTTTCATTTGCATAAAGATATGCCTGGACAGCGATAGATTCTGTTTCTGAAATCGCCAAACTATTATTTTCACAGGATATAAAAAATATTATTGAAATTATTGATAAAATTAGAAAAGTTTTTATTTTGATCATGCTATCTCCTTTGTCTTTATTTTACTCTGTCATCCTATCGAAGGATGCTCGAAGCTATATCTATCTGATTTTCAATTTTCAACCATTGTGCTCAGATGTACATTTCGACAGGTTGTAAATCAGGTCAAAAATCAGGCTGATGACTGACTCAATGTGACAGAGCCTTAATTTTTCATTTTTTCATTAAACTTTTGACACTACTTTAAATGTAGTTTAAAAAATATTGATGGTGTAAAACCTAAAAAGTTTACATCTGAAACAACAATTGGAGTAACATCCAGATTGTATTCTCGATATGAAATATTATCATGATTATAAAGATTATAAATAGATAACCCCACATCCCAAAAATAATTTTCTGTTTTAAATTGTTTTCCAACACTGATATCCATTCTATGATAGTCAGGTAAACGATAGGCATTTTTATCTCCTACATGAAAATAACTAAACTCAGTTCCATCAAGCATTGTCAAAAAATATTGACTTTCCGGAATTGTTGTAGGACTTCCGGTTGTATAAACCCATGTTGCTGAAAACGTCCAATCTTTCCATTTATAAGTGCCAACAGATTTGAATTCGTGAGTTCTATCCTGAGATGCAGAGTATGCTTCACCATTATTTATACCCGGAAAAGTATAATCCACACTACCCAAAGTATAACTTATCCAGCCCTTGAATTTTCCAAATTTCTTCTGAGCAAGAAATTCTACACCTTTTGCTGTACCATTACCAAAAAAGAAATAATTATTATAATCCGCACCTTTATGATATCTTCGACTGAATTCAATCAAATTATTCATGGTTTTGTAATATGCCTGTACTTCAAATAAATAAGATTCATTACTATATGTCAATCCTGAAATATAATGATATGAACTGGATGGCTTCAAATCTTCATTGGCAGTTAGCCAAAACTTATCACTTCCCTGAAGAACATTTTCATTATTTATACTATTGATAAATTGATAATATTTTCCCAAGGCACCTTTTAATTTTAAATGTTCTGTTAATTTGTAATCAAATGACAATCTTGGAGCAATATATATTTTATTAGTTTGATCATAATAATTTGCTCGAATTCCGCCAATTATATTCAGTAATGGATTTACTTTCCATTTATCCTGTATATAACCTGCAAATGTTATTGAGTTTGAATTTACATCCAATATTGGAATTGTATCACGTAAAGTAGCTTCATAATTGGTATGAATGTCTGAATAGAACATACCAAAATCTATTAAATGGTTTTGATTGAATTGCCAGTGATTATCAAAATTTATACTCCAATCATTAACTGTATTGCTCTCATCCTGAGCAAAACCACCAATTCTGGTTCTTGAACTATCATTTCCGGAAGTATTGGCTCCATTAAAACTTAAATCCTGATTAAAATTACTCTTAAAATTAGAATTGGAAACCATAACATTTGTAAACAATCGACTACCCCATTGATGTCCCCATTTTAAACTTCCTGCAACATTTCCCCATTCTGTTGTTTTTGCATTTGATAATGATGAAAAAGAGTCATTTCCACCTGTTTTAAACCCACCTTCTCTCTCTATATCACTTGATTCATCAAGATTATCCTGGCCTGAATATAAACTGAAAGTTAAAAAATCTCTCTTAGTAGGATTATATGAAAGTTTTGTATTAATATCATAATAATAGAAACTTGGTCCAATATCTTCCTGAATAGCACCTCCTCTCTTACCACCTGATCTCATACTAGTACTACTTGAATTATTAATTACTTCTTCTCCAGTAACATATTCAAACATACTTTCATAAAATGGTGTTTTTATCAAATCCGTATATGATCTTCGACCACTAATCAAAAATGTTGCTTTATCATTTAGTAATGGTGTTGAATATAAAATGTTTGCTGAAAGTAAATTTGCACCAAAATCAAATCGTCTTTCATTTCCACCTTTTTTGCCTGTTAATTCAACAACACTTGATAATCTTCCACCAAATTTTGCCGGATATCCACCTTTATATACCTGAACGTCTTTAATAGCATCTGAATTAAATGCACTAAACATTCCAAAGAAATGATCAACATGGTATAAGGTCATTCCATCCAGTAATGTCATATTCTGATTTGGTGTTCCGCCACGAATATACAATCCGCCTTTTCCATCACCAACATTACTAATTCCGGGAAGTAATTTTAATGAATGAAAAATATCTGTTTCACCTAAACTTGGAAGAAATTTCAGTTCTTTAGTTGAAAGTGTAATTTGACTTACATCACCACCGGATGCATTCATTATTTCGTATTTATCTGCAACAACTTCTACTGAATTCAAATTTAATGATGTTGATTTAAGTTCTATTCTTAATAATTGATCTTTATTTATTTCATTTGCATTAATAAAATCTTTTGTATGATAGCCAATATATGAAACTTTTAAAGTACAAATTCCAACAGGAATATTTGGTAATACAAAAAAACCTTCAGAATTGGATGCAACTCCAATATCAAATGAGGGAATAATGACATTTGCATAAGGAAGTGATTCTCCGGTATTCTCATCAAAAACATATCCTCGAATGTCTTTTACATCATTTGCAAATAAATTAAAAGATAATATTATAGTATAAAACGTTAAAAATATTTTTTTCATTTGATCTCTCCGGTCGATACAGTCTTTTTGGATAAATTTATTTTTATCCATTTTTCAAATGAAGTTTGTGTTCTTTGTTTAGAAGGCCTGTTGCCTGAGGACATTCCGCCTCTTCCTCCACCGCCTCTTCCTCCACTTCCTCTGCGTCCACCACCACCTTGGCTACCACGACCTTTCCCCATTGATTCCTGACCATGTGCACCGGATAAATTTCCTCTCACCATTTTACCAAGTTCCATACCTACTGCCATTATATCATTTTCGTTTTTTAGTAAAGCCGAAAACGGAACTTTCAATTCATAAACCAGATTGTTATTATTTCTGCTTAAAATCAATTCTATATTCTTTTCATTATTATATAATGGGTATATTGTTTTCTCATCTTTTCCTGTAAAAAACTCAAATTCTGTTTGTATGTGTGGCGAGTAACTATTTCCTTCTTTTTCTCGTCTCATCATATTTTTTCGTAATTCCATAGGAACCCCGATTGGAAATTTTATACCATAACGTTTATTTTTTTTACCTTTTGTGTCAAACCAAAAAGTTAACCCATTCATAAAAATATCTCTGTTAAATCTTTGGTTTGCACTTATCATACAAATATATATATAATTATCATCATTTTTGAAGCCATAACTAATGTTTGAATCTTCAATATATTCAAGGTTACCTGTCCACTCCTGATAATCTCCATCAATATTTATTGGATTCTCTGCCCATGTATTTTGATATAAAATATTACTTCCACATGAAAAAAGCATTAACACAGAACTCATTAATATTACTAATCTTATAAAATTTTTCACTGTTTCACCTTTTAATTTAATCGTTAGTTTTTCACTTTATATTAAAACTTACAACATTATTATAAATTTAAAATATTTAGATTTAGACAATTATATCTATGAAAAGTTAAATGTAAATTGAAAGAAAATAATTCAAATAATTCTTAAAAAAAACTTTAATAATAATGCAAAAAGTATTTGACATTATGTATAAAATTTTTTACATTAAGTAAAATATACAGTACTAAAACATTTAGAAAGAAAGGCAAAAAATATGACATTTAAAGAAAAAAGTACATGGGTTCATCTTGTTACAACCATTATTATCTTTGGATTCTACTTCTCCAAAACATTTACCGTATTTTTTAGTTCAAAAACAGTAGATCCGAATCTTTTTAATCTTTTTATATCAGCAGTTATATTGTTGATTATAATAGAGATTATTTTACATATTATTTTAGGCATCTTATTTTACAAGCAATCTGAAAAAGGTGAGGATGAACGAGATAATTTAATTGAGTTAAAAGCAACAAAAGTATCTTATTTTATTCTCGTTTTAGGTGTTTGGATAACAGCAGCAAGTATAATAAAAATTACATCTCCATTTATTTTAGCTAATATTATTATGGCCTTTTTTATCCTTGCAGAAATAGTAGGCTGGTCTATTCAGTTATTTCATTATCGGAGAGGAATCTGATATGAAAAAAAGTAATATCCGTAATAATATCAGAAAATTACGATTTAATAATAATGAAATGACTCAACAAACGCTTGCAGATAAAATTGGTGCAACAAGGCAAACCATTCACCATATTGAATCCGAAAAATACTCACCATCATTAGAAATGGCATTTCGTATTGCTAATGTTTTTGAAGTACCTTTGGAAGATGTGTTTCAATATAAATTGGATACAAAATAAATCATAGTTTTTTATTTTTTATTAATCTTTCAAGATATCTGGATTTAACCTGCTTCATTGCAAGAACTTGTTTTATTGGTGGTAACTTTAGGAATACTCCAAGTACTGCAGCTAAAGCTCTATGGCTGAACAATACCCGGTTATCAAACAACATATCATGAAATGTTCCCCGCTCAATAGCCATAATAACAACACGATGGGTTGTATTCATTGGGGTAATTACACGCTTTGGGCGTGAAATTAATAAAATCGAATTCTCATTACAGGAGCGTTCACAAAGCCCACAACCCAGACAAATTTCTTCATTTAATTTTACTATTTTCTTATTGGAATTTTTGGGATCATTTGCTGAGACCAAAGAAAGTGCCTCAACCGGACAAACATTTACACATTTACCACAACCTGTGCAATTTAATGTATTTATTTCTGGTAAGAAATTGGTTGTATGTACTGGATTCATTAATGCAAATCGTCTGGCAGCAACCATTGCTTCACAACAACATCCACAGCAATTACAAATAAAAGCAACACTTTCCCGAACATTCTCACCAAATTGGACAAGATTATGATCATAGGCTTTTTGTAATAAATCAATACCTTCTTTGGCATCGACAGAACGTGCATGTTCATGCTTAATCAATGAAAAAGCAGTAGTATTAAATGACATACATATTTCTAACGGAGCATTACAAGCTTTATCTAAATGAAACATTTTATGACGACAATAACATGTACTAATTCCAATATGTGTGGCAGTTTTAATTACTTCCGATGCTCTTTCATAATCCAAAACATGAATTGCATTCTCATCAGACAATGCTAATTCATTTACAAAAACTCGACCTAACTGTGTATCTCCTCTGGTAAATAAATCCTTTACAAAATCCTCTTCAACATTTAAATATTGATAAAATAATTCACTTAAAGCTTTTTGATCAATGTCATTCCTGACACGCATAAGAGA
>JAOZSG010000055.1 GCA_029939785.1 Fidelibacterota bacterium
AAGGATGCGAAAAACAAGTTGCATTAAAATCCAATTTAATATTATTCAACTTTGCCCATTCTACCCATCTCTGAAAATGTTTAGGCTCTATTTCATTTCTTTTTATTTTTTCACCATTAAAATCACCATAAATCGTATGTAAATTATACCTGTGATTACCCGGTATCAATGAAAAAACTTTTTCCATATCTTTTTGTAATTCATTTATGCTGCGTGCTTTACCGGGATAATTACCTGTAACCTGAATTCCACCACCTGAAAGAGACGCATCAGAAGTCTCAAATCCACCGACATCATCTCCCTGCCAACAATGAATAGAAAGAGGTATATTTGATAATCTTTTCATCGCTTCTTCTACATCTACACCTATTGAATTAAAATATTCTTTTGCAATTTTGTAATTTTCAATGATTCTATTGCTCATTTTTATCTCCTTTATTTACATTTATCATCCAATTAATACATATTTCTCGCCACGATTTTAAATATCCTTTTTTATTAGCAAGAGCAAAACCATGTCCACCATATTGATAGACATGTAATTCTGACTTGATACCATATTCCTGTAATGCCGAATAAAAATCTATACTATTTTGAACTGGAACAACTTTATCATCCGATGAATGCACCAAAAATGTAGGTGGTGTATTTGCATCTACTTGTTTTTCATTTGAATAGTAATTAATCAACTTTTTAGTTTGTTTTTTACCCAATAAATTATTTCTTGATCCCATATGTGTAAAATTTTTATCCATCGTAATTACAGGATAGATAAGAACCATAAAATCTGGTCTGGAACTAATTTTGCTTAATTCATCTTTCAGATTACATCCATCTCTGTTATAATGAGTGCCCAATGTAGATGCAAGGTGACCGCCGGCAGAAAATCCCATAACTCCAATATTATTTTTATCAATCTTCCATTCCTCAGCATTTGCCCTAATAATTTTCATCGCTCTTGATGCATCAAGTAATGGTGACTTATGGCTCACAATATTACATTTAGAATGTGGAAGTCTGTATTTTAATACTATACCTGTTATTCCATGAGAATTAAGCCATTTGGCAATATCAGTTCCTTCCCAATTATGACATATTACTCCATATCCTCCTCCAGGAATAATCAGGACTGCCTGTCCTGTGTTATTTATATTTGCCGGTTGATATATAAATATTTCAGGTTTCACAACAGTTCGATAATGTTCAACTTCAGCATCAGTAATAAAACTATCAACCTCATCTGATTGCTGAAAGTTTGGCATTGTTTCATCCCAAAGTGGTACTACATAATTCTGGGCATTTAAAGTCGATAATATTATTAAAATTGCAATGATAATTTTTTGCATATCAATCCTTTGAGTTATTTATTGTAATCAAAAAAGATAAGTAAAAATAATGCTGGTTTTATTCCATAACAACCTTTTGAACTCCGGATTCCAATTTAATTTCCATATTATTCCAAATAAATTTACCGGATAGATTTTCAGGAAGAGTTATATTTCCATTAATTTTATCACCAATTCTTTTCAAATCTACCTTAATAATTCCATTGGGATGAGGCATTTGTGCATTTATTTTTTTCAAACTTCCAAAGTTCGGTTTAATCATTATTTCTTCAAATCCTGATTTAGTCGGATAAATTCCAGCAACAAGATGTAGCATATCAAAACAAGGTGTTGCACTCCATGCATGACAGTCTGAACGTGGATTTATATCTGTTTCCGCAAAAGTGGTCAATCCCTGATCAATCATATTTTTCCAGGGTGTCAATTGATTAAAATATTCATTTCCCATCCCAACTTTTTGCAATGCACGAAAAAAATAAAATTTGAAATAAATCGATGTTTTAATTACATCTTTGTCATTTATTATCTTTGTCATTATCTCTTTTTGATTTTTTTTATCAATTGCATCACTAAGAATAGCCATAATATTAGTGTGCTGAGAAAATATTTTTTGATCAGGAGTTTCAGCAAACAGTCCTCGCGATTCAGAAAAACTATTCGTTTTTACTGCCATCTTAATTTTTTGGGATAATTTTGAATATTTCTCAGCATCATAATTCCAATCAAAATATTCAAATAATTCAACTGCTTTATCCATTGCATAAACTAATTGCAAAGAAATATTTGCAGAATATCCATCATCAGCACCAGGTGGAATACCATTGGGAAATTGACTTACCCAATCTGTAAAATTCCACCAATTTAGATTTGTGAGCATATATTGTGAATCAATTTTATCTTCAAACCATTGCAGAACAGTCCTCATTCCCGGCAAAAACTGTTTAATAAATTCTGGATCATTACGATACATATAGTAATCATGTAACATTGAAATCCAAAACAAAGAATATGGTGGAATTACCTGATTAATATAAGATGGGTAACGACTTTGAGTCAATCCACTTGGCATTCTGGAATCATCAAAAACTTTTATTGCTTTTCTCATCAATCTGTCATCACCGGAAACATAGATTGATGTCAGTGCTTCTAGTCGTGTATCTCCGATATACTGTAACTGTTCATAATAGGGTGAATCCTGATACATCTCCCCTGCTCCATTTCTCACAGTTCGCCACGCTACTTCCCAAATTTTTGACAGTAATTTATTATCCGATTGAAAAGAAGCAATTTCATGAAAAGGATATGCTGAAAATTCATACTTGAAATCATTCAGAATTAATTCCTCATTTCCAGTTTCCACATCGATCTGTATATAACGAAAAGTTTTCATCCAAAGTGGACGAAATAATCTGTTTACCAATCCATCAGGATAAATAATATCATAAATACCAAATATTTTTTTCCCTTCAGTAATGTCTCTATTTCCTTTAACATCCTTGAAAACCAAATTCCCGCTAACATATTCTTTGGTATATGCTTCATTAAATACTAAAGCCTCAGAATAGGTAATTTTAATTTTGCTGTCTTTACCTTTGGAAAAAAACAACTCCGGATAACCAACTGTATGTACCTTATTATCAACAAGAATTGAAGATTTTGTGTTTTTAGGAATTCTTATTTTACCTTTACCCTGTAAAAAAGATTGCTTTTTTTTGCAATTAGATGTTCTAACGATTTTATCAAAACGTTTTTCTTTTGATTCCATAAAGGGAATTGTTCTCGGCACCAGATACCATGTACTGCCATAGAGGAATCCCCTGCCTACAGCATCTCCCATTGCCAAACGTGGAGTTTGCCATAATGAATCATCAAATTTTATTTTTTCCCATCCATGAGGATATTTGTTAATATCAACAATCTCTCCTGGTCCGGCAACATAATATCCCCGCAATGAATCAGAATTAAAAGGAATATAATTATATGCATTATTTTTTGTGACCTTCCATTTTTTGTCACCTGTGTTTATTGCAATATCATTCTCTTTATCACTTTGTAAAATAAATGCAGTCATAAATGTCTGTTGAGCACCTCTTCGAAATTCACCAAAATTCACAACTTCAGCTGCAATAATATTATTCCCTTCCATGAGATATTTTGCTATATCTATAGTTTCATATCTGTAATGTTCCAGATCTCCAATAGATGGTCCGAAAGCTACATCTATTCCATTAACAAATAATCTATATCGATTATCAGCCGAAACATATATTTTAAACTTTTTAGGTTTTAGTTCTATATTGAATTCTCTTCTAAAATAAAAAACGCCATAATCAAGAGTAGATGCTGTTGGATGAGTAATCCACTGTGCTTTCCATGTATATTTTAGTTGTGAAAATTCCTTGCCTTCAAAATTAATACCGGGATCTGACTCCTGTGCATTTAAAAATGTAAATACAAATAATATGACAATGAATCTTTTAAAATTCTCTTTTGCTATGTTTATATTACATTTTTTCAAGACCATCCACACCTACAATTTTTAATCCATTTACTAATATGAATCTTGTTGCTTTTGCCAATGCTAACCGGGCTTGAGTCAATTCACTATCATCAGATATCACGACACATTCAGTATAAAATTTATGAAAAAAAGATGCAAGTTTTTGCAAATAATTAGTTATTTGCTGAGGTTCAAGAGTTTTCCCGCAGGTTTGTACAACTTCTTTAAATTCTGATAGTGTATATAATAAATTATATTCTTCTTTTGTTTTTAGTAATGAATAATCCGGATTATCTGAAGTTTTAATATTAAGTCGTTTTGCTTTTCTATGAATGCTGGATATTCTCGCTGTTGCATATTGCAGATAAAACACAGGATTTTCATCACCCTCGGTTTTTGCAAGTTCAAGATCAAAATCAAGGTGACTATTCGCATTTCTCATTACAAAGAAATATCTTACGACATCTTTACCGACTTCACCAATTAGTTCGTCCAATGTCACATAAGTTGCTTTTCTTGTTGACATTTTAACCTTTTCACCACCTCTTGTCAAAGTTACAAATTGATGGATTACTACTTGTATTTTTTCGGTATTATAATCCAGAGCTTTCAATCCTGCAAGAACATCCGGATAAGTTCCATGGTGATCTGCACCAAACACATCTATTATTTTATCATATCCACGTTCAAATTTTGTGCAATGATATGCAATATCCGGTAATCTGTAGGTTGCTTCATTTACTACACTTTTCCATAATACCCGATCATCTGCAACACCATATTTAGTTCCACGAAACCAAATTGCACCATCTTTTTTATAAGTCGCATCAATCTCTTCTAACTTATTAAGTATATCATCAATCTTCCCATCTTCATAAAGAGCTTTTTCATTATAATAATTATCAAAATGTATATCCAATCTCTTTAATGTCTCTTTTATATCGTTAAATACAAATTTTTCAGATGAATTTTTGAATATTTCATTTTCAGGATCATCAACAAATTTATCACCATAATCATCAACAATTTTTTGAGCAACTTCTTTAATATACTGTCCCTGATAATAATCTTCATTCATTGGTTCATCATATCCAAGTATCTCTTTGTATCGGTGAAATGTTGATAGACCAAGAATTCTCATTTGTCTGCCGGCATCATTATAATAATATTCACGTTCTACATTATAGCTATTCCAATCCAGAATTCGTGCAATACAATCACCCAATACTGCCTGTCTTCCATGTCCCACAGTTAATGGACCGGTTGGATTAGCACTTACAAATTCAACCTGTACTTTCTTTCCATCACCAGCATTACATTTCCCAAAGTTTTCCGGATCTTCATATATTTCATCCAAAACATTTTGTAATGTTTTACTTGTTAAGAAAAAATTGATAAATCCCGGATTTTTTATTTCAATTTTTTCAATAAATTCATTGGAATCCGGTAATGCCGCAACAATATCTTCAGCAATTTTGATAGGTGGTCTACGTAATTTTTTAGGTAGAGTCAATGCAACATTTGTTGTAAAATGTCCAAACTCAATTTTTCTTGTTCTTTCAACTAATATCGTATTATCAAGTTGTATGTTTAATTTTCCTAATGCATTTTCTAACAATATTTGTATATTTTTTATCATTTCATCCTCATTATTTTTGTCAAAATATAGGTTTTCAAAATATTTTTTACAATATAATAGAAAAAAAGCCAATGTATAAACATCAGCTTTTTATTTATTAAAAATTTAAAATAATTTATTAACCGAGATAACTTCTTAAAATACTACTTCGAGATTTATGACGTAATCTGTTAATTGCTTTATCCTTTATTTGTCGAATTCTCTCACGGGTAAGATTGAATTTTTCGCCTATTTCGTTTAAAGTTTGTGGATAGTCGCTATCAATTCCAAAATATAGCATCAATACATCTCGTTCTTTTTCTTTTAAAGATAAGAGACTATTTCGAATATCTTCTCTCAAAGATGCACTCATTAGATCTCTATCAGGTGGTGGATTATTTTTATCATGAATAATATCAGATAAAGTATTCATTTCTCCGTCTTTAAATGGTTTATCCAAAGAATGATGTCTTTTTGCAATTTTGATAGAATTGGCTACATCTTCAGTTTCCATTTTTAACCCAAGTGCAACCTCAGACTGACTGGGTGATCTTTCATACTGCATTTCAAGAGATTCAACTTCTTTGGTAATTTTTTTTATTGTACCTACTCTATTTAGAGGTAAACGTACAATTCTGGAATGCTCTGCAAGTGCCTGCAATATCGATTGTCTTATCCACCAAACAGCATAAGAAATGAATTTAAAGCCACGGGTTTCATCAAAACGTTCTGCGGCTTTGATCAATCCAAGGTTTCCTTCATTAATTAAATCAGTTAGCGGAAGTCCATTCCCCTGGTATTCTTTTGCAACACTTACTACAAATCTTAAATTAGCTTCAGTTAATCTTTTCTTTGCAGCTAAATCCCCAATTTTTATTCTCTGTGCGAGTTCAATTTCTTGTTCAGGATTTAAAGGTTCATATTTAGATATTTCTTCCAGATAAGTACCTAAAGCACGGTTTGCGTCTGTTTTTTTTATTTTTTTTGACATGAGCACCTTTACTTTATAATAAATTCAATATAGGTAAAAGTAATAATTTTTATAAAATAATGTTTTTTAAACCGATCTTACTTAACAATCAACTATTTTTTTAATATATTTATGTGCATTAGTTCGATAATACAAAAGTATGAACTAAATCGCAAGGATTATTATTATTTTTTTACTTATCATTGTTAGTATTCTACTATAGGTGCTTCAGACCAAAGTTTTTCAAGATTATAATAATTTCTTGTCTCAGGATTAAATACATGAATTACAAAATCAAAATAATCCATCAAAATCCAATTCTGATTAGAATACCCCTCAATATGATGGGCTTTTATATGATCGATTAAACCCTTTTCAATGGCCTTTACAATTGCTTTCATATGTTCGTCTATTTGTCCTGAACATATAATAAAAAAATCTGTCATTGTAGTCAGATCTCGTAAATCCAGTAATTTAACATCTATTGCTTTTTTCTCGATAGCTATTTCAACTGCTTTTTTTGCTAAATTTAAAATATCTTCTGATGATAATTTATTAGTATTATTTTTCTTCAATTTTTAAAATTCTCTCTTATTTTTTAATTTCATTATAAATATCTAATTTTTCATAGTCTTTCCCAATGATTATTCTAAAATCAAAATGATTAGATAAATCATTCGAAACTTTAACTCTGATTTTTTCCATTTTTAATATCTTACGAAGTGGATCTGACGACTTAATATTTGTACTCTTTACAAATATTTGAGTTGAATCATAATCTTTATTATCTGCATTTCCAATATATAATACATCGTAACCACTTTCACGAATATATTTAGCAAAATTACCTGCTAATCCGGAAATACCACATCCATTTAAAACTTCAACAACTTCAATATATTCTATTGGTTCGGATATATAATTTTCTCGGTTTAAACCAATTTTATCCGGATTATTGACAATCCTGCTTCTGGAAGAAAACATAAAACCAATGATGACAACTGCAAAACATAATATTACAATATTTAACAGCCACTTTTGTATATCAGTATAAATTGTGTCTTCTTTTTGATTTTTTGTAATTTTATCTTTTATAGTCATTTGTTCCGAAATTATTGATTTAATATGTATATCGTGTTAATGAAGTATTAAAATTATCAAACATACTGTATCTATTAATACCGGAATAATACGGATTATAACCATATGTTGACATCGGTGTTTTATTAAAAGAAAATCTTAATAAAAAATTATCAAAAGGTCTGTATGTTATATCTGCTCCATAAATTAAATTTTCCATACTATAACCAATTGTCGGTGTATTTCCTAATTTTAAAGGATCATGGACAAATCCAACCCTGGCATTCATTAATAATTTATCAGAGACCATATAAGTCATATTATTCAAATACATTCCTGTAGAAAATGCCGAATTTCCACGACTACCTGCAGAAAGTGAATATGATTGACTCATGGAAAATTTATTAGAATCAAAAAGACTAAACATTGGTTTAATTCTATTGTCCGGTCTTATTTGTATCATTTTTTCTACAGAGATTGGATTATTAAGATGCTCTACTAATTGACCAAATGAAAGTGTAAAAGGTAACATTATCAATAATATTATTATAATTCTGCTTTGTTTTTTTATCATTTTTTCACCTAATAGTATGTATAAATTTAAGTTTATTTTACTCTATTTTACTGATTATGTCAAGGTTTTATTCTTGAAATTATTCTTTTGATTTTTAACGAATTTATTAAAAATCTATATTGTCAATTAACCTTGTTTTACCATAATACACTGCTACAGCCGCAAATGTTCCGGATTTTACACTTTTAATAGAATCTAAATTTACACTATTAACTATCTCAATATATTCTATTCTGGCTAAATCTGATGTTTGTATTTTTTTTCTTATATTTTCTTTTATAATATTTGCTTCAATTATTCCTGAATCAAACTCTTCTTTTGCTTTTTTTAATGCTATATTAATTATTTTAGCCTGATCTCGTTCTTCCTTTGATAAATACTTATTTCTGGAACTCATGGCTATGCCATCTCTTTCCCTGATTATTGGACCTAATATTATTTTTATCGGAAAATTTAAATCCCTTACCATCCTCTTTATTATAATTGCTTGTTGATAATCTTTTTGTCCAAATACTGCGATATTAGGCTGAACAATATTAAATAATTTTGCTACAATTGTTGTTACTCCTTGAAAATGTTCTTTCCTGAACTTTCCACATAAAATAGATGACAATTGCTCTGTATAAATATAAGTTAAATATCCCTTAGGATATATTTCATCTAAATCCGGATAAAAAAGAATATCTACTCCTGCTGAAATTGCAAGTTTCTCATCTCTTTCAAAATTTCTTGGATATATATCTAAATCTTCTCCGGGAGCAAATTGTGTTGGGTTAACAAAAAGACTAACTACAACAATATCACATTTCTCTTTTGCAATATCCATCAAAGAAAGATGCCCTTCATGAAAAAATCCCATTGTCGGAACAAAACCTACTGTCTTTCCTTCTGATTTATATTTTTTTATTTTTTTCTGAATCTCACTAATTGTTTTTACAATATTCATAATCTTTTGAACCTTAATAACTTTCTTCTTCTGAAGGATAGATTCTATCTTTAACTTCCTGACAATATTCTTTTACAGCATTTCTTAACTCATTCCCAAATTCTCTATATCTTTTCACAAATTTAGGTTTGATTTTATCATATAAACCGAGCATATCATAAGATACTAATATCTGACCATCACAAAACGGACCGGCTCCTATTCCAATTGTTGGAATATTTATTTTTTCTGAAATTTTTTTCCCTAATTCTGCCGGAATTTTTTCCAATACAATACCAAATGCTCCTGCTTTTTCCAACGCAATTGCATCATTATAGATTCGTTCGGCTTCACTCATTTTTTTGCCACGAACTCCATATCCGCTAAATGAAAATACACTTTGAGGTGTTAATCCAAGATGTCCTAATACCGGAATTCCAAGTTTGGACAAACGTTCAACAATTGGAAGTACCAATTCTCCACCTTCAAGTTTTACTGCTTCTGCCCCACCCTCTTTCATTAATCGTCCTGCATTATATATTCCATCCTCAAAATTGCATTGATAAGACATAAAAGGCATATCTGCAACAATCATTGCCCTTTTCACGCCTCTTTTTACAGATTTTGTATGATAAATTATTTCATCAATTGTTACAGGTATGGTTGTATCATAACCACTAATAACATTGCCACAGGAATCTCCCACCAAAATCACATCAATACCTGCTTCATCCATTAAATATGCAAATGTATAATCATATGCTGTTAGGGAAGTTATTTTTTCTTTATTCTGTTTCTTTTCTATTAATGTTGCAACTCTGACTTTCTTCATTTTTCCCTCTATATCTTTATTCAATAACCATTTCTATAACACCACCCAAAACAACTTTATCCTCATGATATAAAACGGCAGACTGTCCGGGAGTCACTGCTCTTTGAGGTTTATGAAAAGTAATTCGTGCAGATTCAGAATCTATCATTTCAAACTTACATTTCACACCAGTATGATTATATCTGATATTTATTATGCCCGTAGTTTTTTCCATTGGCATTCCGCTTAACCAATTTATATCTTTAATAATCATAGCGTTACTAAAAAGTTTATCATCTGTGACTATAACAATCCTGTTATTTTTCGCATCAATTTCTTTAACATATCTTCGTTCACTGAAACCAACTTTGAAACCTTTTCTCTGGCCAATAGTAAAGTTGAAAAAACCGTCATGTTTTGCCAATATTTTACCTGTTTCATCAACAATTTCACCATTTTTATATTTCTGAATTTTATCAGGTAATGCTTCCTGAATATATTTTCTATAATTATTATCAGGAATAAAACAAATATCCTGACTTTCTCCTATGTTCGGATTGATCAAACCTTCACGTATTCCTATTTCTGTAATTTCTTTTTTTGTGTAATCACCCAAAGGAAATAATGTCCTTTTCAACATTTTCTGATTTAATCGCCATAGCATATAGGTTTGATCTTTTTGTAAATCTTTACCTTTTTTTAGTTCAATATCTTCTGTTTCTTTATTTTTTTTTAATATCGAATAATGACCAGTAGCAATGAACTGAATATTCATTTTATCTGCTTCAGATAATATTTTTTCCCATTTTATATTCTTATTGCATAAAACGCATGGATTTGGAGTCATTCCAGACAAATAAGTTTCAATAAAATTATTTATAATATAATTCCGAAAATCCTCTTCAACATGTAAGACACGATGAGGAATATTCAGTTTTTCACATGCTGATTTAGCTCTTGCTATTTCATTATCAAATTTACTTTTATATTTATTATCCAAAATTTTTAGCGTTAAACCTATTGGTTCAAATCCTTGCTGTTTTAATATAAAAGCGGCTACAGAGCTGTCCACTCCTCCACTCATTCCCACAAGAACTTTTTTTGAGTTGGAATAATTCAATTATAATCTCCATTTTTTATAATAATCAACATTCATAACATTCTATTTTCTGATGCAAATTTATTAAATAATAAAGATTATTGAAAACAAATCAGAAATTTTGTATCTTCAACAGTTATTTTGAAAAAATTAAAAGGAATAAAATAAAATGAATAATTCAGTATTGGTTATTGGTTCGATTGCTTATGATGAGGTTGAAACTCCATTTGGTAAAAGAGAAAAAGCACTTGGTGGCTCTGCTGTTTTTTTCTCAATAGCTGCATCTCTTTTTACAAAAGTAAAGTTAGTAGGTGTTGCGGGTGAAGATTTTTCAAATTCAACAATCCTAATGTTAAAAGAAAAGGGAATAAATACCGACGGTCTTGAAATTGCTCCCGGAAAAACTTTTCGTTGGGGTGGAAAATATCATGATGACATCAATTTTCGTGATACACTTTATACAGATCTCAATGTTTTTGCAGATTTCAAACCATCAATTCCAGATCATTACAAAGACACACCTTATGTCTTTTTAGGCAATATTCAACCAAGTTTACAAATGGATGTGATAAATCAGTTAAATAAACCGAAATTCACAGCTCTGGATACGATGAACCTCTGGATTAACACAGCTAAAGACGAGTTACAGGAAGTTATACAAAAAATTGATTTATTAATGATTAACGATTCTGAATTAAGAGAATTAAGCGGTGAATTAAATCTATTAAAAGGTTTAAAATATTTACATCAACAAGGTTTGACATATATAGTAGTAAAAAAAGGTGAACATGGTGCCTATTTAAGTTATATACTAAATGACAAGGAGCATTCTGAACTTTTTTATGTCCCTAGTTTTCCGGTCTGGGAGCCAAAAGATCCAACTGGAGCAGGAGATTCTTTTGCGGGCGGCTTTATGGGTTATCTCGCATCTCAGGATAATATTAATATTAAAACTATAAAAAACGCTCTGATACACGGCTCAATAATGGGAGCATTTTGTGTAGAAGATTTCAGTATTGATGCACTAACTAATATTGACAAAAATAAAATTTCACATAGATATAATATATTAAAAAACCTTGTTTTAGTATGATTAAACCATTATTTATCGAAAACAACAAAGTTTTTATAGTTGACCAGACATTACTACCAGTAGAATACAAAAAAATCGAAATTAAATCTCATATTGATATGGCTGACGCAATAAAAAGGCTTGCAATTCGTGGAGCTCCGGCTATAGGAATCGCAGCGTGTTTTGGTCTTGTTCTTGGAATTAAAGAACATATTAACTCTACTAAAGATATTTTTTATGCTAAATTAGAAAAAATATCTGAATTATTAGTCAAAACTCGTCCAACCGCAGTAAATCTTAGTTGGGCATTAAACAGAATGAAAAAAAAATCGAAAAACATTCAGCACCTTCCCAATATTGATATTTGGAATATTTTGTGGGAAGAAGCATGTAATATTCATTTAGAAGATATTCAAATGTGTGAAGCAATCGGAAAAAATGGTAATACACTTATTCCACAAAATGCGAATATATTGACGCATTGTAATACCGGCGGATTAGCTACAGGTGGACTTGGAACAGCACTTGGAGTAATAATTACAGCTCGTCAATCAGGAAAACACATTCATGTTTATGCTGATGAAACCAGACCATTATTACAAGGAGCAAGACTAACTGCCTGGGAATTGGAACAGGAAAAAGTACCTTACCATGTTTGCACTGATAGTACAGCAGGATATCTAATGGCAACAAAAAAAATTGATTTAATTATTGTGGGTGCAGACAGAATTGCTGCAAATGGTGATACTGCTAATAAAATAGGCACATATTCTCTTGCTGTATTAGCTAAATTTCATAAAATACCTTTTTATATTGCAGCACCAACTTCAACAATAGACACAAAAATAAAAAGTGGAAAAGAGATAAATATAGAAAATCGTTCCGAAAATGAAATAAAATTTATTGATAATATACAAATAACTCCGAAAAAAAGTAAAGCCATAACACCTGCATTTGATATAACACCACATTCACTAATAACAAATATTATTACT
>JAOZSG010000354.1 GCA_029939785.1 Fidelibacterota bacterium
AATTAAATAAAATTGAAAGGGATACTATGATAACTAATGAAATGAAAGAGATCAGCAAAGACTTAATGAGTTTTATGGATGAATGTCCTACAGCATCACATGCAGTTGATGCAGTGCAAATGAGATTACTAAGCAATGGGTTTATAGAAATAAAAGAATCAGAAAAGTGGAATTTGAAATCAGGAGATAAATTTTTTCTCAAAAGAGCCGGAACAGCAATAGCTGCAGGAATTATTGGCAAAAAACCTATAATTGATTCTGGTTATCATGTAATCGGTGCACATACTGATTTTCCAGGATTTCGGATAAAATCCAATAGTGTCTATGAAAAAGAAGGATATATTCAACTTGGTGTAGAAATTTACGGTGGACCATTGCTTGCCACCTGGACAGATCGTGACCTATCTTTGGCAGGAAGAATTATTATTGATGTAAATGGAAAATATGAGACTCAACTTTGGAAAAGTGATAAAACATTATTACGTATTCCTCAGGTCGCAATTCACATGAACCGTGAAGTCAATGATAAAGGATTAAAACTAGAAACGGAAAAACATCTTCCACCTGTGATTGGTCTGGTTGGTGATAAACCATTTACAAAAGATAGTTTGACTGAGATAATTGCCAAAGACTTGAAAATTGACAAATCCACTATCAAAGAATTTGAATTAGAAATTTATGACACTCAACCAGCAGCATTTGTTGGAATTAATGATGACTTTGTTGTGTCTGGCAAAATTGACAATTTAATGATGTGTCATGCGTCTATATCGACAATATGTGGATTAGATGAAACACCGGATGAAACAATAGTTGTAGCATTATTTGATAATGAAGAAATAGGTTCATCAACTCAAAACGGCGGAGCATCACCATTACTGGAAAATATTTTAGAAAGATTATCGCTAACACAAAATATGACTCGTGAAGATTTTTTAATTGCAATATCAAAATCATTCGTAATGTCAGCAGATGGAGCACATGCAATACATCCAAATTATACTGATTATTATGAAACAAAACATTATACATATTTGAATAAAGGACCGGTAATTAAACTTAATGCAAAACAGAGATATGCAACAGCACCAGAAAATACCGCTGAAATTCTTGCATTAGCAGAAAAAGCAAGAGTACCAATTCAGAAATATATTCACAGAACTGATAAGCCGTGTGGCTCTACAATAGGTCCGATTACTGCGACAAAACTTGGTATCAAAACTGTGGATTTGGGTCATCCTATGGTTTCCATGCATTCTATCAGAGAAATGGCTGGAAGTGCTGATCAATATTATATGATTAAATTAATGACTGAATTTGTGAAATCTGATACTTGATACTTAATACTTGTTAACTGATAACATATTTATAAAAATAATTCTTTATTAAAAAGTATTTGTTTATTAATTTTCGGTTTGAAAACTGTTGATATTTGATAAAAGATTATAACTACACAATTGGGAATAAAATTAGTACATAAAATGTATTAATAATTATTTCCATCCTATGCAATGGAAAACCGGTGAATTCCGTCAGGCCCGGAAGGGAGCAGCGGTAACTGACTTTTTTATGTGTTGTAGGATGGAAATAATTATTAATTTAGAAATACGAAGCATTTTATTATTCCATTTTAACACATATCTTTTTAAAAGCGTACACTATTATGAGCTATCAGGTAATTTCGAGAAAATATCGTCCCCAAAAATTTGAAGATGTTGTTGGACAAAGTCACATTTGCAACACACTTCAGAATGCTATCAAAAATGATAGAGTGGCACATGCATACCTTTTTACCGGATCCAGGGGAATTGGGAAAACAACAACAGCCAGGATTCTTGCAAAATCTCTTAACTGTTCTGATTCACAAGATTATAATCCTTGCAATGCATGCACGAGTTGCATCGAAATTACTGAAGGTAGAAGTATTAATGTTGCTGAAATTGACGGAGCATCAAATCGTGGTATCAATGAGATTCGTGATTTGCGTGAGAATGTAAAATATCCACCAACAAATGCATCATACCGCATTTTTATAATTGACGAAGTACATATGCTTACGAAAGAAGCTTTTAATGCTTTGTTGAAAACATTGGAAGAACCTCCACCCCATGTGATATTTATGTTTGCTACAACTGAACCGATTAAAATTCCTGATACAATAATTTCCAGATGTCAGCGTTATGATTTTCATAGAATTCATATTAAAAATATTGTTGAGCAACTTAAAGCAATTGTCAAAATCGAAGGTGTTGAAGTTGATGATAACATTTTAATGATGATTGCAAAAAAAGCAGATGGCGGAATGAGAGATGCTGAGAGTCTTTTAGATCAGGTCATTTCTTTTTCTGGTGACAAAGTTAATTTTGAAGAGGCTCAAAGGATATTAGGATTAATTGATGTAGATTATTTTATAGAATTAGGGAATATGGTTTTATCTCATGATCAGAAAAGTCTTGTATATAAAGCTGGCGAAATTTTTAATAAGGGAGTAGAAATCAATGAATTTTTGGAAGGTTTTTCAGAACATTTTAGAAATATACTGATTACGAAAGTTGCGGGATCTGTAGAAATGCTCGATCTTCCTGATGATGTGAGGAAAAATTATTGGGACGAATCTCAAAAATGGGATGCTGGAGATTTATTACGATTAATAAAAATGCTCACAGAATCTCAGGCAGGATTAAAATCTTCATTGAATCAAAGAATGCATCTGGAGTTTTGTTTGTTGCGAATGGGAGCAATGGAAAATACTATTTCTATTCAGGAAATACTTCAGCAATTAAATAACGATACTTCAAAACCTTTTACCAGTCAAAAAAAAAAAACTGAAATAAAGAAAACTCTACAAAAAGAACCAAATTTAAAGAAAATAGATAATGATGTGAAAACTGTATCCAATGGGGAACAACAGATTATACATCTAAATCCACAAACAGTTCAAAAAAAGCAGACTAATAAACCGGATTTGCTTACTATCACAGAGATAAGAGACAATTGGAAGAATGTTATAAAAACATTAACTAATACTAAAAAATCACTTGCATCATTTTTAGAAAATGCTGAGTTAATAAGTTATGAAAATTCAATACTTGAATTATCTTTTCATGTGGATGCAAAATTTCAAAAAGAATCCGTTGAAAAACGAAGTGATGTTATAGAACAGATTTTAAAATCGATTTATAATACAGATATAAAATTGAAATGTATATTTTGTGAAACTAACAAAAATGCGTTACCTTCTGGTGCAAAAGTTGATGAACTAGCACAACTGATTGCAGTAGAATTTGACGGTGACGTAATATTATAATAAGGAGAAAATAATGATGCCAAAAGGCGGTTTAAATAACATGATGAAGCAATTCAACAAGATGCAAAAGAAAATGGAACAGGTTCAATCCGAACTTGGAGATATTACTGTAGAAGGTGTTGCCGGTGGTGGTATGGTTACTGTTATTGCAAATG
>JAOZSG010000355.1 GCA_029939785.1 Fidelibacterota bacterium
AGGAAACTTTTGTTTATAACGAAAATAGATCGGGCTTTCTTCTACAATTAATTGCTCCAATACTCCCTCCATAATTTCAATACTTTTTTCAATTGATCTTGTCGCTTTGGGCTGTCCGGCAGCAGTTAATAGTCCAATACTGAAAACTATTATCATCAAAATTTTCAATGTTTGTATCATTTTGTTTTTCATTTTTATTCTCCTTTTTTTTGACGGGATTAACAGGATTAATGGATTGTTTTAAATTAGTTTTATACTATTGATCCTGTCTATTATTTTTTTTCATGTAACTTTTGACACTACCTTTGTTCTGTTATCCTGAACACTTCAGCAAGCTCAGGATCAACTCCGGCAAAGTACTCAATGTGACAGAGTATTTGTTCTTCTATTCACTATAATTAATTAATTTAACTAATTCATCTAAAGTATAATTAGTTTGACGAATTCTATAATCATTCTGATCGTATGCCTGATTTACTGTACTTAATAATGATTGAAATTCGTTACTTCTTTCATTTCGTAATTGAGTTGCTAGAGAAGATAGCAGCAGCATTGTCTGTTGATCATTTTCTGTTTTATATTGAGCAAGCATATCAGCAGTCATTTTTGCATTTTCAACTTTTAACTGTTCAACAATCTCCGGAGCAATTTCAAATGGTTTCGTTTTTTCATTTCTGGCAATCAATCCGGTTTCAAAACTGAAGCTTCCATCTTTAATTTCTATTTTTGTATTGAATAATGCGAGTATGAGAAATAACATTACGAAAGCAAACCCCGTTCTTTTTACAAGATGAAAGTTTGTAACAAACTCTTTAATTTTTTGTATGATATTTACAGAATCATCGGCAAAAACAAGATTTACTTCAGATTTTTCATCTTGCCAGTTATCCAGAAAATCCGGCACAGTTTTCATTGCATTATATTCTTTCAGACAATCTTTACATGTGTCCAGATGAGTCAACAAATCTGTTCTGTCACTGTCTGAAATTTCATCATATATTAAATCCATTAACAACATTTTATAATTTTTACATTTCATAACCTAAATCCTCCTTACTAATACCCCATTCAACAATAACTTTTCGCAATGCTGTTAAACCATAATACAATCGGGATTTAACTGTATTGATGGGTTCTTTTACTATTTCTGAAATTTCCCTGAATTTCAATCCATGATAATGTTTCATGATAATGATTATTCTTTGTTCACTCGGAATTGTTTGAAGTGCCTTAGTTATAATTTTGTTTGAAGAAACATTATTTGCTGTAAAGGCATGTATTTCAGATGGTAAAACTTGAGAATCATCTTTATCGTCACCCAAGATATTACTCAATGGAATATTTTTTAACCTCCGAAATTCATTTTTGCATAAATTTACAGCAATCCTGAAAAGCCATGATTGAAATTTTGTATGATCCTGTAAAGTAGATAATTTCTTATATACTTTTATAAAAGTCTGCTGCATGATATCTTTGGATAATTCTACATCTCCTGTATATTTAAGTAGAAAATTAAAAAGATGATCCTGCCATTTTCTTACAAGCCTGTTAAATGCTGAAATATCTCCCGAAATAAACTGTTGTATTAATTTTTCATTTTCCATAGTGATAAAAAGACCCTCAAGATAAATAAAAGTTTTAAAAAATTAAAAAAAATTTTATTATGGGATTGGGAACATAGTTCTTTAAATTTTGATTTGTTAATTCAATTATTGTAATTTAAATAGTTTTATGATTACAAGAAAATATTAAATATAATGGAAATAATGAGGTATTAAATGAATATATTAGTAACAGGCGGAGCAGGATATATTGGAAGTCATACATGTGTTGAACTTTTAAAAAATGGTCATGAAGTTGTGATTATTGACAATTTATCTAACAGTAGTGAAATTGCTATCGATAGAATTAGTGAAATTTCCAAAGAAGGTCTCTATTTTTATCAAATAGATATTTTGGATAAAGAGGCAGTGGAAACAGTTTTTGAAAATCATAGTTTTGATGCAGTTATACATTTTGCAGCTCTCAAGGCAGTTGGTGAATCTGTCGAAAAACCACTTCTTTATTATCATAATAATATTACCGGCTCAATTACGCTATGTGAAGCAATGAAAAAATACAACGTAAAGAATATTGTTTTTAGTTCATCTGCAACAGTCTATGGTGATCCGGAATCAGTACCGATTACAGAAGATTTTCCGGTTTCAACAACCAATCCCTATGGTACAACAAAACTTATTATGGAAACAATTTTGCGGGACATTTACAATGCTGATAATAGTTGGAATATTGCCATTTTACGGTATTTCAATCCTGTAGGAGCACATAAAAGTGGTCTTATTGGTGAAGATCCAAACGGAATTCCAAACAATCTTATGCCTTATATTTCCCAAGTAGCAGTTGGAAAGTTAAAAGAACTTTCTGTTTTTGGTGGCGATTATCCTACAACAGATGGAACCGGTGTACGTGATTATATTCATGTAGTTGATCTTGCCAAAGGTCACTTGAAAGCACTTGATAAATTAGCGACCAATCCCGGAGAAGTTACCTATAATCTTGGAACAGGAAATGGCTATAGTGTACTTGAAATGATCAAGGCTTTTGAAAAAGCATCATCAAAAGAAATTTCCTATAAAATCGTTGGCAGACGAACTGGTGATATTGCTGAATGTTGGGCAGATCCTGCCAAAGCAGAAAAAGAATTGGGATGGAAAGCAGATCTGAATCTTGAAGATATGTGTGAAGATATCTGGAGATGGCAGACTCAAAATCCGGATGGTTTTAAATTATGAGTTCAAAATCACCGGATACTTATAACATAAAAGAAGAAATTGCCAGTTCTGTAACTCATGGAATTGGTGCTGCTTTGTCAGTTGCTGCACTTGTAATTCTAGTTGTATTTGCATCAAAGCAGGGAGATCCATGGAGAATAGTGAGTTCTATCATTTTTGGTTCTTCAATGATTATGCTCTATCTTTCATCTACTTTTTATCACGCTTTTCAAAACCCTAAACTCAAGAGTCTATTCAAAGTTTTTGATCATGCATCAATATATTTATTAATTGCCGGCACATACACACCATTCCTGCTTGTGAGTATTCGTGGTGCATGGGGCTGGAGTCTTTTTGGAGTTATCTGGGGACTGGCTCTTTTTGGAATAATCTTCAAAGCATTTTTTATTCATAAATTTAGAATACTTTCTACTCTCATGTATGTTTTTATGGGTTGGATTGTAGTAATCGCTATGAAACAAATGCTTTTAAAAATACCTCCTGGAGGAATGATTTTACTGGTTCTTGGTGGCTTATCATATACCTTTGGTGTAATTTTTTATATAAATAAGAAGATCAAATTTAACCATGCTATTTGGCATTTGTTTGTTTTAGGTGGAACCACTCTTCATTTTTTCGCAATTTTGCTTTTCGTATTACCTAAATAAAAAAAACTTTGCTAAAGTA
>JAOZSG010000056.1:0-6569 GCA_029939785.1 Fidelibacterota bacterium
GATCAATCTTATTGAATTGAAAAAAAATATGAAAATGAATGGGAATAATTTAAAATTACCAATGATTTGTAATAAAAAAACAATAAATCCAAAAGATAAAAATTCTGAAGAAGTGTATCAATTGGAAACAGCTATGGGGTCAGCAATTAATATTTTTGATAATTCTTCAGCAATAAGAGTTCCACGAACAAGATTTATTCCAATAAAAACACCTAATGATTTAATTAAAATAAAATCTGATTTATTTGAATTAACAAAAAATTTTAGAATTCAATCAATTTATCCGGAAATTGTTAAAAAACTAATAGTTAATCTTGATCCAAAATATTATAAAATGATAGATGATTTTGAAGAGCGTTTTAATAATGTTGAAATACTTATGAGTAAATGTAAAAGTTTGGAAATAATTGGTAATATCAAATTTTCAGGAAAAATAGACTTTTTGGATGATGTAAAGATTATAGGTTCGTGAAAAGTATTTTTCAACGCAGAGACTGTTGAAAATTCGGTCTTTGATGGGCAAAAATCGTAGAGACTATAGATTATCTCTATGGAACTTTAAGTCCTTTGCATTATAATTTTTATTTTTTGCAGATTTGGTATAAATAATTATCATAGTTACGAAATGGAGAAATATTTTGTTTTTCATTTTTTTTATTAGAAAATCGAATAAATAATATAAAATTATAAATAATTAGTATGTTAAGAATATTTAGTATTTTTGAAATTTATTGTTAGTTGTAAGATATAAAAAAACTGAGGAGGAAACCTGGTAGGGAGAAGATCCCTAGGAAGGATAGTAAAGATGGATTTATTTGCATTTTTTGGGTGAACGGCAAACCCCAAGACTGGTAACCCCCTCAACATCTATTCAAAATTTTAAAAAACTTTTTTTTATTATTGATTGGAATTTAATGTTTAATTATTAAAAAGCAAATTATTTTTTTGAAATTTTTAAATAATTGTATATTATACAGAAAAAATTTATTACAAAATAAAATAAAGAAAGTGTTCAATGAAAGATAAAATTAAATTAAATTAGATAGTTATGCAAAAATAAAAATTTACAAGGATTATTGATATGAAAGAAAGAAGAATAGCCCGAGAACTTGCTTTACAAGCTATGTATGCACAAGAAATATCACATGATTCTATATTAGAAGTAGATCAGAGATTAATTGAAAAAGCTGAGATTTCTGATGATCTAAAAATTTTTGCTAGAAATATTTTTTCTACAACAATAAAAAATAAAGAAATAATTGATAATTATATTAAAGCTAAATCGAAAAATTGGGAATTTTCGAGAATTGCCATTGTTGACAGATTAATTTTAAGAATGTCAATATGTGAATTTTTATATTTTGATGGGATACCTTCTAAAGTATCTATTTCTGAGGGTATTGAGATTGCAAAAAAGTTTTCTACCGAAGACAGTGGTTCTTTTGTCAATGGGATTTTAGATGCAGTCTTACATATGATTATTAAAGAGAAAAAAACTGAAGCGATATAAATTATGGAGAATAAATGGGTGCATTTTCAATACTAACTTCTATATTTGGTACAGATTCTGACAGACAAATAAAAAAGTATAGACCAATAGTTAAGGAAATAAATGAATTATATGAAACTCTATCTGAAGTTTCTATTCAGGATTTACGGAATAAAACGATTCAATTTCAGGAAGATATATCTAAAGCTAAGGATAAGAAAAAAACTGAACTTGAAAATAAGGATGTCTCAATAGAAGAAAAGCGGAAACAAATTTTTAAAATTGAGCAGGATATTCTTAATGAAATTTTGCCTGAAGCATTTGCAATGGTGAAAGAAATTTGTAGAAGGCTGAAAGGTGAAAAATGGACTGCAGGTGGTCAGGAAATAATTTGGGATATGGTTCCTTTTGATGTTCAGATAATAGGTGGTATAACCCTTCATCAGGGAAATATTGCTGAAATGAAAACCGGAGAAGGGAAAACTTTGGTAGCTACAATGCCAATATTTTTAAATGCATTAACCGGAAATGGTGTTCACGTTGTTACAGTAAATGATTATCTTGCTAAAAGAGATAGTGAATGGATGGGACGAATATTTACTGAATTGGGATTATCTGTTGGTTGTATAATAAACAGTATGCAACCATCAACTAAACATGATGTGTATAAATGTGATATTGTTTATGGGACAAATAATGATTTTGGATTTGATTATCTACGAGACAATATGGCGATTGACGAAGGAAGCCAGGTTCAGAGAGGACATGCTTATTGTATTGTTGATGAAGTAGATAATATCTTAATTGATGAAGCTAGAACACCACTTATTATATCCGGACCTGTTGCAAGTTCCGGACATGAGAAGTTTGTTAAATTAAATCCTTCAATATTTAATCTTGTTAAAAATCAAAAAAATGAAATAAACACACTTTTATCAGATTTTCCTGTTGAGCCTGATACTTCAGGTAAAAATGAAGATTTAGCAAAAAAATTATTTATCTCTCAAAAGGCTGACCCAAAACATAGAAGATTAAGAAAATTGCTGGAAAACACGGGATATCAAAAATTGTTAAAAAATGGTGAAAAGGAATATTTATTGTTAACTAATTCTAAAACTGGTACAGGAATAAGTCAGGATGAATTTTTCAAAGATCTCCTGTTTTATATAGATGAGCAGCAAAACAGTATTACTCTGACTCCAAAAGGAGAATCAAAACTTGCCGGATTTTTAGGAATTAGCGATTCAGATTTAATTATTCCTGATTTGGGAGATGAATATGCAAAAATTGATGAGGATAATAATCTATCTAAGGATGAAAAGGAAAGAAAGAAAATAGAAGTCGATGTGAAGCATTCAGAAATTTCTGACAGATATCATAATATTGCTCAGTTGCTACGGGCACATACTCTTTTTGAAAAAGATGTAGAATATGTTGTGCAGGATGGGAAAGTTCAGATTGTTGATGAATTTACAGGAAGAATATTACCGGGTAGGAGATATAGTGATGGATTGCATCAGGCTATTGAAGCCAAAGAAAAAGTAACAGTTGAATCTGAAACTCAAACATATGCGACCATTACCTTACAAAATTATTTTAGAATGTATTCTAAACTGGCAGGTATGACAGGTACTGCTGTCACAGAAGCATCTGAATTTGATGATATCTATAAATTAGGTGTTTTGGAAATTCCTACAAATCGACTTATTACTCGTATTGATAAAGAAGATAGAATATATAAAACAAAGAGAGAAAAGTATAATGCAATTATAAAACAAATTGAAGACCTACATCAAAAGAAACAACCTGTATTAGTTGGAACAGTAACTGTAGAAGTATCCGAAACCATTTCCAGAATGCTAAAAAGACGTAAAGTACCACATAATGTTTTAAATGCAAAAAATCATAAACGTGAGGCGGAAATAGTCGCTTTTGCGGGTCAGCCTGGAGCAGTTACAATTGCAACAAATATGGCAGGTCGTGGAACAGACATCAAACTTGGTGAAGGTGTTAAAGAAAATGGAGGTTTATTCATTTTAGGTACTGAAAGACATGAATCACGACGTATTGATTTGCAGTTAAGAGGGCGTGCGGGAAGACAGGGAGATCCTGGTGAGTCAGTGTTTTTTTTATCATTGGAAGATGATTTAATGAGATTATTTAATAGTGATAGAATAATTTCAATCATGGATAGAATGGGACTTGAGGAAGGTCAGGTTATTACTCATTCAATGGTTACAAAATCTATTGAAAGGGCACAGAAAAAAGTTGAAGGTAGAAATTTTAGTATAAGAAAACACTTGCTTGAATATGATGATGTAATGAATCAACAAAGAGAAATTATTTACGATAGAAGAAATTATGCCTTAAAAGGTGGAGTTCTAAAAGAAGAATTGTATTTTATTTTAAAAGATTTGATAAATAAACTTGTAGAGGAAAATGTAGATAAAAATGATCATCCGGATAATTGGAATTGGTCAAATCTTAGAAAAGAATTAATTGAATATCTTGGCCTTGATATCAGAAGAGAAAATCTGAAAGAAGAAGAAATAAAGGATTTAAACAATTCTTTATACTCAATTTCAAAGAAGTTTTATGAAAATAAGGAAAAATATATTGGTGAAGATAAAATCAGATTTATGGAAAGATATTTTGCTCTCCAGACAATAGATGATGCATGGAAAGATCATTTATATGCAATGGATCAATTAAAAGAGGGCATTAATTGGCGTGCTTATGGTCAGAAAGATCCTTTATTAGAATATAAAGGTGAAGCTTATAAAGCTTTTTCAGAATTGTTACAAATGGTTGATTTTAAGTATTTGAAATATTGTTACAGAACTTTAATTGGAGAAGATACTCAAAAGAGATCTTCAGGAGTAAGAACGCAAGGTCGGGCTGTACATGAAAATAGCAATGGAATGGGATTAAGTGGTGCACCTGAATCAGCAGAACAAGGAAAAATTGCTCCTGTAAAGGTAGAAAATAAAGTTGGAAGAAATGAGCCTTGTCCCTGTGGAAGTGGTAAAAAATATAAAAAGTGTCATGGTAAGTCATTATAATATAAATTTATTGTTTGATTTTTAAATTGAATCAAGTATATTTTCGTGCTATTTGAGCCGTGGTGGTGGAATTGGCAGACACGCTGGACTTAGGATCCAGTTCTAGTAATAGAGTGAGAGTTCGACTCTCTCCCGCGGCACTAATCATAAATTATAAAGGCAGACAATGGACATAAATATTGAAAAAGTAAATTCAGTAGAAAAGACAGTAAAAGTTATTTTGGCATGGGAAAATGTTTCAGATGATTATGACAAAATAGTTAAAAAACTTAGAAAAAATTTAAAACTGTCCGGATTTCGACCGGGCAAAGTACCTATGGGGCTTGCAAAAAGACATCTTGCTCCAAATATCCAATATGAATTTGTAAATAAGATTATAGAAAAGACATTTCAGAATGTTTTAGAAGAAAAAAATATGACAGAGTATGTCGATTCTTCTCTGGAAAATGTTGTATTTAAAGAGGGTGAACCTTTTGAATATACTATTAAACTTGAAGTTGATCCGCAAATAACACTCCCTGATTATAAAAGTGATATGAAACTTACCCGGAAAAAATATATAGTTTCTGATGATGATATTGAACTTTACATGGATGAAATAAAAAAAGAAAAAGCAGAAGTGTTGATGGTTGATGGTGCTGTTGAAGAAGGTTTTTTTATTAATTGTAATTTAGAAAAACTTGATGATGATGGAAACCTGATTGAAGGTGAAAAAATCGAAGGTCGACTTTATGAAGTTGGTGTAAAACCTTTAGATGATAAAAATGCTGAATTGCTCATAGGGAAAAATGTTAACGACGTTATAAAAATTAATCTTGAACTTGAAGCAGGTCAGCCATCAGATTATAATGTTACCATTATAGGTATTGAAGAACATAAATTACCTGAAATCAACGATGAGTGGGTTAAAACAAATCTTACATCAGTTGATTCTCTTGAAGCATGGAAAAAACAAGTTAGTAGTTCGATGCAAAAAGATTTAGAAACAAGAGCGAAACAGGAATTTGATGGTAGTATTCAGGATTGGTTTTTGAATAATATGGAATTTGAAGTACCTAAATCCAGAATTTCTCATTATCTTGATGGAATGGTTAATAATTTTAAGACTCAATCAGGAAACATGAAGGTCGATGAAAATGAAATAAGGAAATATTATGAACCACAAGCAGAGAAAAGTGTAAAATGGTTTATGATTGAAGGCAAAATAAAAGACGATGAAGGTATCGCAATAACTTCAGAAGATTTTGACAAAAAGGTAGAAGAATTAGTGTCTTCATATCCGGAAGATCAAAGAGAGCAATTTGTCAATATATATAAACAGGATGCATATAAACAACAAATAGAAATGCAACTTCTTTCTGATAAAATTATGGAGCATATTTTGGAAAATGCTCAAATAGATACAGAAGAAATAAAATCATCGGATTTACGAAAATAACTCAAACATGAAAATAGAAAAAGATCAAATGTTAAATCAACTATTAGTTCCTATGGTTGTAGAACAAACAGACCGTGGTGAAAGGTCTTTTGATATATATTCCCGTTTACTTAAAGAAAGAATAATATTTTTAGGTAGCACAATTGATGACAATGTTGCAAACCTGATAATCGCTCAATTATTATTTTTGGAAGCAGATGATCAGGATTCTGATATTTCATTATATATAAATAGTCCTGGTGGAAGTGTAACAGCAGGATTAGCAATTTTGGATACAATGAATTTTATACAGCCGGATGTTGCTACTATATGTATTGGTCAGGCTGCGAGTATGGGTGCAATATTACTTTCGGCAGGTGAAAAGGGTAAAAGGTCAGCATTGACAAACAGTAGAGTCATGATTCATCAACCTCTTGGAGGTATTGAAGGACAAGCTACCGATATTGAAATCCATGCAAAAGAAATATTGTCTATCAAATTAAAATTAAATCAAATATTATCAGATGCTACAAATAAATCAATTAAACAACTAGAAAAAGACACTGATCGTAATTTTTTTATGTCGTCGGAAGATGCAAAA
>JAOZSG010000056.1:6669-12930 GCA_029939785.1 Fidelibacterota bacterium
TTTTTCTTTGAGGATTGGTATGGTGTGGAGCTTTTAATTTTCTATTATGGGAAGAAAAATATAGAAAATAATCAAAAAATATTACTTAAGAATCAATGGTGTGATTGAATTAATCTCTTAAGCTTTTAAATTTATTCTCCAGACCTTAAATAGTTGAATTTTAATAATTAATTACTATTTTAATAATTTATTACAATAGTAATTAATTAAAAGGTGTAAATATTATAATATAAATTATGTATTTATTCAGATTCAAAGAAGTTCGTATTAACATTTTATAAGGAGGATTGGTATGGTACGACGTTTCTTATTGTGTTTACTGGTGTTAATAATGCCTATTGCACTTTTTGCAGGTGCAGGGAAAATGGCAGGTTCTGTTGTAGATAAAACAACAGGAAAACCGTTAGCAGGAGTAAATATTATTGTTGAAGATGCGGCCTACACATTAGGTGCTGCAAGTAATATCGAAGGATATTATGTGATAATGAATGTTCCGGATGGTCTTTATACTGTTAGAGCATCTTACATGGGAAGAAAGACTGTCAAGGTCAATGGTGTAAGAGTTTCTTCAGGTTTGACCACAGAATTAAATTTCGAGATGGAACAGAAAGTAATTGAAGGGGAAGTAGTTGAAGTTACTGCTGAAAGAAAACTTTTCAGAAAAGATGCTACTTCAAATGTTGGTATGACAACTGCTGAAGATATTGAAAATATCCCAGTCAGAGGTACGCAGGAACTTATCGCAAATATGGCAGGAGTTATTGTACAGGATGGTGCTGTACATATCCGTGGTGGACGTGATAATGAAGTTGGATACTATGTAAATGGTGTTTCAACTGTGAATCCTGTAACTAACAGAAATGCTGTTCATGTAATTCAGGAAGCCGTAGAAGAAATTCAGGTTTTGACTGGTGGTTTCACTGCTGATATGGGTGGAGCAAATTCAGGTGTTGTAAAAACTGAATTAAGAACTGGTACTTCAAAATTAAGAGGTTCTATTGATTATCGTCGCGATGGATTTGGTGATCCTGAAGATGGTAACAAAATGTTTGACACTTATTCTTATGGACATCAAACTGGTGTTGCTACTTTAAGTGGTCCTTTATTTACTGACAAAATTAATTTTTTTGTTGCCGGTGAATATCGTAATCAGGCTGATGATCGTCTAAGACAAAGTAGTGGTTATGAATTCCTTGATCAGGTTGATATTAGCACAGCAAATGATCCTTATGGACATGATACTGTTGATGTAGTATATCCTGATGGATTTACTCCAAAACAGGCGTTTGAAAGTACTTCTATTAATGGAACTATGACTTTTGATCTTCCTATCAGAATTACTCTTGGTGGGATGTACACACATACACAAGATGATAGAGAATCATCTCCAATGTTATCAGCACTCAATGACAGATATCAATATAATGATTATACATCTTCATTATTGACTGCTAAAGCTACTAAAACCTTTTCTTCTACTTCATATTTGGAAGTTAAACTTAGTCGCTTTAATTCTGTTAGTGAATTTCGTGATAGTTGGTTTGATGGTGATTGGGAAAAATGGTGGGATAGCACAGCTGTTTATGATCATTCGTTAAAGTTATATGATGGAGATAGTTCAAAAGCTGTTTCATATAGAGACGCATGGAATGATTTACCAGGTTATTCAATTCATGGACTTCCTATGGAAAGAAATGGAAATCCAAGTAATACTTATAGAATTAATAAACAGGAATATTGGGGCGTAAAAGCTGACTATAAAACTCAATTAGGTAAACATCATGAAATCCAAACAGGTGTAGATTATAGATCTTATACAATACGATATTTTGATATTGCACCATCTGTTATGGAATATACAGCAGAAGATGGAATTTTACCTTATAAAACTTATGGTAGTATGGCCAATGTACCTGTAAATATTTGGGTTAATAATGGTGGAGTAGATGCATATGGTTATGATGCATATGGTAAAGAAACAGATAAGACTACAGAATATCTGGATGAAAATGGTAATATGATTGCCTCTACCGATGCACCAAAGAAACCAGTTAATTTATCTGCCTACATACAGGATAAAATTGAATATAATGATTTGATTATTAATGCCGGTCTTAGAATGGATTATTTTGATCCTGCAGATAAAACTCTGAAAGATCCTGCAAATCCAGAAATAGATAAAAATGCACAACAAATTGCTGAAAGTGCATGGAAAAATATAGATCCTTATATTGAGATAAGTCCAAGGTTAGGATTTTCTTTTCCAACTGGTCCTAAAACAGTTTTTTATTTACAATATGGAAAATTTGTTCAGATGCCAAGTTATGATAATATCTATTTTACACCTTTTACTTTATCAAGACAAATTGTAAGACAGGGATATTATTTCCAGAATCCTGTAGGATTTGGGCTTGAACCGGTAAGAACAACAAATTATGAATTAGGTATAAGACAACAGATTGCAGCAAATGCGGCATTGGAAGTAACTGCCTTTTATAAAAATCAAAAAGGTCTTGTTCAAACTATTAAAGAACTTCCAACAGCAGATTCTGATTTACCGGGTGCTTATGAACGTTTTGAAAACGGTGATTTCGCTACTATGAAAGGTCTGGAATTACGTTTGACTTTAAGACGTAGTAATAGATTAGCTGGTCAATTTAACTATACTTTGACTGATGCAGAAGGTACAGCTTCAAACAGTACAGCAAATCATGGTGCCGTTTATCAAAATACTATTGTTCCTTCATCAATTAATCCACTTGATTATGCTCAAAAACATACAGGATCATTGAATCTTGATTATCGTTTTGGTAAAAATGATGGTGGACCAATACTTGAACAATTTGGTATTAACATGTTATTTAATTTTTCCAGTGGTCATCCATTTACTTATGTATATGTTGCACCAGGTGGACAAACAGATCCATATACAGCTGGAATAGATTATATGAACGATACAAGATCTCGTGAAGCACTTGAACCTGTTGGTTCATCTGTAACTCCATGGACTTTTACAACAGATCTTAGACTTGATAAATCTTTTGATATTGGAGCAATAAAAGCTACTGCTTATATTATTGTAAATAATCTTTTCAATAGAAAAAATGTTTTAAATGTTTATGAAAGATCAGGAAATCCATATGATGATGGTTTTTTGAGTGATCCAAATTATTCAGGTACTATTGTAAACACTTATGGTGGTGAAGAATATAAAGAAATGTATAGAGCTATTAACCTTGAAAACGGACAGGCATACTGGAATCAAATTGGTCGTGAATTATTTGATAATCCACGTCAGATTCATTTTGGAATTAAGTTCGCTTTTTAATTAAACCTATAAATGATAGATACTTATAAGCTCTAAGGAGATAAAATATGAAAAAAACAAAAATATGTAGTGTAATACTAATAGTTATTATGTGTCTTGCTGCTGGATTAATTGCACGTGAGCCTAAAGGTTTTGTGCCGGCACCAATGGCAAAAACGACTATTAATCAAACTACCAGAACAATGTCTAATATCTCAAATTGGGGATATTGGATGTATGCTTCCGGAAAATCTGCTGGACAACCTAATGGAAGTTCAGGAGGAATTTATCCTCGTGGTACAGCAGGTGCAATTTACCTAGATGGTTTAGTCTGGGGTGGAAAATATGATGGAAATGATAATGATATTAGAGTTGGTGGTGTTACATATTCTGTAGGAACAGTTCCTGGCTGGATTAATGCCGATGGTACTGTAGCAGATGGTAATGATGAAAGAGTAAAAATCTGGCGGATACGTCCGGATTATGCAACATTGACTTATGATCATGTTCGTAAAGATGCTATGGAACTAAACGAATTATCAAGTTTATCTGAAGTTTCTGATGCAATGTGTCAGGCTGTAATTGACCAATATGAAGAAGATTGGTTAAATTGGCCTTCAGATTTGGGTGCACCGACTTATGATGATGGTACTCCTGGTATTGCTAATGCTGATCAAATAATATGGTATGTTTGCCATGATCTTGATGTAACAGCTGCGATGAGTCTCGCCGGTTCTCAACCAATTGGTATAGAACTTCAGGTAACTGCCTGGGCATATGCTCAACCAGATGCCAGATTGGGTCAAATAGTATTTAAGAAATATAAATTTTTCAATAAATCAGGTGTTGATGTAACTGATATGTATGTATCTCAGTGGTGTGATCCTGATTTAGGTAATTATGGTGATGATTTTGTTGGTTGTGATACTACTCTAAGTATGGGATTTGCTTACAATGGAACAGACATAGATGATCAATATGATGCATTTGGTTTGGCACCTGCTGCTATGGGATATGACTTTTTTCAGGGACCTATGGTAGATGGTGTAGCTGGCGAAGACCGTAATAAAAACGGTGTAGATGATGCTAATGATTACGCTGTATGGGATCTGAAAAAAGTAGGTCCGGGTAAAATCAATCTACCTATGAGTTCATTTGGTTGGTTTGCTGCCGGATCAGATATTAGTGATCCAACACAGGCTGAATATGAAGGTACTTTACAGTGGTATAATCTCATGAGTGGTTTTATACCAACTGATGATATAGTAAATCCAAGTACATGGACTCACGGGAATATATCTGGTAATCCAGTAACAAAATATCCATTGTCGGGTGACCCTGTAACTGGTGAAGGATATATTGATGGTAAAGATGGTTATTTTGAACCTGGCGACAGACGTATGTGTTTGACTGCCGGCCCATTTGATTTTAAAAATGGTGAAATTCAGGAAGTTGTAATTGCTGTGATTGGTGGACTTGGTGGAGATAGATTCTCATCAATTACTGCCATGAAAGGTACTGATGAAATAGCTCAAAAAGTATATGATACAGGTTTTAGTCAGATTCCTAAACCTCCTGCTACACCTCAAGTTTCAGTTACAACTTTTGAGGAATCAATTCTATTAAGTTGGGCTGATATTGAAGCAGTAGCTGTTACTGAAGGGCCTCAAGAATTAGGTTATAAATTCGAAGGTTATAACATTTATCAATTACCTTCTGCATCTTCAACAAAAGATCAGGCTGTTAAAATTGCTACTTTTGATATAAATAATAGTATTACAAATATTAAAGGTGTCAGATTATCTCCTGATTTAGGTGAAGTAGAAATGAATATTCAGAATGGTTCTAATACTGGTATTCAAAGATATATAGCAATTGATAAAGATTATGTAAATGGTAATCCATTATACGAAGGTAAAACTTATTATTATGCTGTTACAGCATATAATCAGGATGTAACTTTAATGGTTGATAGAGCTTTAGAATCTGCATTAATTCCAATCGGGGTTACTGTACAGGAAGCTTTACCGGGAAATCAGGCGAATGTTGAAACATTATCTGATATTACTGTTGAACATTCTGTGGGTACTGCAGGTGGAACTATATCAGGTACAGTAATTGATCCTTATCAAACTACAGGTGATGATTATGAGGTTTATTTTAATAAACAACATTATTATCTTTCCGGTGATGGAAAATGGTACACAACTAATTATCCGGATTCCATTGGAAAATTATCTAAAACTACTGATTTACAAGGATCATATTTAGTTGGAGCTTCTGTTTATTCTACAAATGCCGGTACTATTGATTTAAAATATTGGGTCAATGTAATATCACCTGATTATGATTATTGTGAAGGTGTATTATTAACATTTCCATCAGATATTACTATAAATAGTGCAACTAGTAGCAATGGTGTAGAAATTGTGCTTGATAAAGAAGCCAATACTGTTATGTTTGGGAATACTATTCCAACTGGTGGTGGTGCTTTTGCCGGTGGTGAATTAATAACTGTAAATGTAAATACTTTTACTCCTCCATTAAGTGCTGACTATAAAATGTTTGACGATGGTTGGGCAGTATTAAGTAACTATATTTTAAGTATTAATAATGACGTTAATCCTCCGGATACAACATTTGCTTATGATCTGGGAGATGGAATTGTTGATGGTGTAGGTTCGGTTGTAATATCTGAAATTGGTAATGATTTTAAAACAATGAATCATTGGAATGTAAAAAATCTTACAACTAAGAAAAATGTTGTAGAAGATCAATATATTCTAAATGGTCTTACCGAAGACCATATTGCTAACGGTGATTTTATTTTAGGAGGTGAAGGAGCAACTCCACCAATTTTCGATGGTGTTCAACTAAACCTCGTTGTAGGATATGCTGCACCATTAGATTTTACTGGTGTTGATCAGACTTTTGCTGATGGATCAACCAAATAT
>JAOZSG010000356.1 GCA_029939785.1 Fidelibacterota bacterium
CCAAGCATCATTATTGAGCCTTTGCCGAACTGTCTGTCAATTTGTGAGAGTGCTAAATCAAGAGCTCTCTTTTTGTTTTTGTCTGCCATTTTAATCCTCCTGATATATCAGAATTTAAATATCTTGGTCTGTGATTAGCACCATTTTAAGTCAATATACTCTCGTAAAAATTAAGTTCATTGGTTTTATTTTAGGTTGCTTCATATTTAAAATCTAAAAATTTATCTATTTTATTTATTTCACTTATATCGTACAATACTTTAACTGTAAAAAAGGTTCTTTTCATCGGTTTATTAATTCCATTCTCAACTTATTTAAAGCAAATTGAGAAAAAATTATTTTATTTGCATCTCGATTAATATTAAAACAAAACTTATAGGTTTTAACTTCCCCAAAAATACTGATACCAACACATAATGTACCTACCGGTTTTTCATCGGTTCCACCTGTTGGTCCTGCTATCCCTGTTGTACTAATTCCGATATCACATCCTGTTATCAGTCTAACTCCTTCTGCCATTTCACCAGCGGTCTGTTCGCTTACAGCACCAAAAGAATCAAGAGTAGTCTGCTTGACTTTCAGTATGCATTTTTTTGATTCATTACTGTAAGTTGTTACTCCATACATAAAATAATTAGAACTACCCGGAATATTGGTAAACAAATTTGAGATACGACCACCTGTACAGGATTCGGCAACGCTTAGTGTCATTTTTTTACTCTGTAATAAATTCCCAATAATATTTTCCATTGTATCGTCATCATAACCAAAAATATAATGTCTTGCAATTTCCTTTAATTCCTGAAGAGCCTGAGAAAAATCATTTTGATCACTTTTTGCAGTTATCTTAATATCAACACCAGTATAATGTGGAAGAAATGCGATAGTTAAGTCATTATTCTTATTAATCCAGTCTTTTAAGAGTGAAAAGAGATTTGACTCACCAATCTCAAAAGTGTGAATAACAATTTGTGTAATTTTTCTGTTTGATTCTTTAATTAATACAGGCAAAATATTTTTCTGCATCATTATTTTCATTTCATATGGTACACCGGGAATAAAAAAATATTTTGTCTGATTTTTTTTAAAAATCATTCCTTGTGCTGTTCCATTATCATTAGGTATTATCTCTGCATTATGTGGTAGGATAGCCTGGGAATTATTAGAAGAATCCATCTCTCTTCCCAAATGTTTAAATCTCTTTTTAATTCGTTCAAATGCATCATTATTTAGTTTAAGATTAGAATTAAAATATTTTGCAGCAACATTTTTTGTAATATCATCATGTGTAGGTCCAAGTCCACCAGATATGACTACATAATCAGCCAAAGTCGAAGATTTATCCAGTTCATGAATAATATCATACTCATTATCGCCAATTGTTATTATTTTTATGACATTAATTCCTGCCTGAAGGAAACAATTTGCAATTATAGTTGCATTTGTATTAACAGTACTACCGGAAATTAATTCATCTCCGATGGAGAGTATAATTGCTTTCATATTATAATTTCTTATAAAACAGTGTTAATAAATAATAAACATATACCTGCAAACAATCCGGCTAAAATATCATCTGCCATTATTCCAAGACCACCTTTAATTTTTTCAATTTTATTTATAGGAAAAATTTTTGTGATGTCAAAAAAACGAAAGAGTATAAATGCCAAAATAATTTGCAAATAATCCTGTCTGGCAGCAATCGGAATAAAAGTAAGTGTTAACCACATTCCGACAACTTCATCAATTACTATAAATGAAGGATCCTTTATTCCGGATTTTTTTTCTAAGGAGTCAGAAACTATTACTCCTACAATAAAAAGAAATACAATAATGATTATATTTATAGTTAAGGATTTTATTGGAAATAACAACCACAAAATTAATGTTGCAAGACTTCCCCATGTTCCCGGAATTTTAGGTAAATATCCTGAAAAAAAGAACGTTGCTATTAATTTATTTAAATTGTATTTTTTTCTCATATATTCTCCAGGTTATTCTATTTCACCACGCACAATTTTTCTATTTGCTATAAAATATTCTATTCCGGTCCATAATGTAAAAATCGTAACAATTAACATCAGTATATATATTATATGGTACTCAGAAACACAATATTTCTCAATAATATCTTTAATACCTGAGAATATTACCCATCTCTGTGTAATAATATAAAGTAAAATAAAACTGACGACACCAATTTGTGATCCAGTCTTTATTTTCGCAGTGATACTTGTTTTCATAGATCTGTTTTTCGAATTATAAAAAATCCTGATTCCTGTAACGAAAAAATCACGAAAAATTACTATCAAAACCATCCATAATGGAATTAAATCTAAAACAACGAATGAAATAAAAGCAGCCGACATCAATACTTTATCTGCAAGCGGATCTAAAAATATTCCAAGTTTTGATACTGTATTAAATTTTCTTGCAAAGTACCCATCATATGCATCTGTTATTGATGCTATAATAAAGATGAATAATGCCAAAATTTCATAATATGATTTATATGTAAATAAAAAATATATAAACAAAGGTGTTAAGAGTATTCTTAAAAAAGAAAAAAAATTTGCTACTGTAAAAATTTTACTTTTCATAGTATGTTTGTCCTACCTTCAATTGCTCTTATTAATGTCGTTTCATCTGCAAACTCAAGGTTTGTACCTATTGGTAAACCATGAGCTAATCTTGTAATGTTCAAATTATTATTTCTTAATATTTTTGAAAGATAAACCTCAGTTGTCTCACCATCTCTTGTTGAATTTAAAGCAAGTATAATCTCTTTTATACTGACAATCCTATGTAATAAATCCTGAATATTCAAATCATCAGGACCTATACCATTTAATGGAGATAAAACACCTCCAAGAACGTGATATAATCCTCTGTAATTTCCGGTGTTTTCAATGGCTATAACATCCATAGGTTCTTCAACAACACATAGTGTTGTTTTATCACGCTTTGGATCAGTACAAATTCTACACGGATCAGTTTCTGAAATGTTATGACATTGCGAACAATTATGAATTCTGTCTTTCAAATTAATAATTGCTTTTGCAAGATTTACAGATTCCTGACGTGGCGATTTCAACAAATAATAAGCCATCCTTTTTGCCGATTTCTTCCCGACTCCGGGAAAATTAGCAAAGGTATCAATAACTTGTATCAATGATTCGGGTATTATACTCATAGTCCCGGAATTTTTAATCCACCTGGAAGATTTGGCATCATTCCACCGGTTACAGAAGACATTTTATCCTGACTGGCTTCAGAAGCTTTTTTCAATGCCTGATTTGTTGCAGCAGTAACCATATCCTCTACCATTTCTACATCATCAGATAATACTTCCGGATCAATTTTGACCGATACAATTTCCTGATTTCCATTTGCAATAACAGTAACCATACCACCACCGGCAACACCTTCTACAGTAATATC
>JAOZSG010000357.1 GCA_029939785.1 Fidelibacterota bacterium
TGCTCAGAGAGACAGATTTGCAAAAAACGACATTCTCACACAACCTGCCCTCTTTGGGAACGCCATTATCGATCTGTCCGAATATTACGGTGCAATGACAGATCATAATCTTTTATTAAAACAATTTAGTGGGAATCTATATATATAGATTTGACATTAAGCAAAAAGGCCAGAGATTTCTGACCTTTTTTTATTATGTTCTATAATTATTTTGTTTCTTTGAGTAATAAATAGTGTGTGAGTTCTTCTTTCATATCATCAGCAATATTTTCAGGTTGTTTTATAGATGTATAAAATATTGTAAAGTAAATTGCTTTGATTGATTCAACGATTTTTTTCATAATTCCACTGGCGATTGTTCCAATCATAATTATTATAAATCCCGGAATCCATGAGATTGTAAAGTTTGCATCACCAAATAAATGAATTACTCCAACATCAGATACTAACGCTATTAGCCAACCAATACCAATTGAAACAAGAAATAGTATTACGAATACTCCTACAACGATTCCAGTAATTACGTTTCCGGCAAAATCTAATCCGAATACACCAGTTAAAGTAGCTGGAACATTTTCTTTCAAACTTTTTAAATCAGGTACAATTTCTTTTAATTTTTTTTGTTCAATTACAATTGATGGCAACATGAAATGGCTTAATAAATCCCAAACTTCTTCCAAAAATCCAAAAAGCAAATTCATTAAAAAATTATTTTCATTTCGTCCGGCTTTTCCATATGTAATTAAGAGATCAACTACACCTATTATTCGTAATTTACCCTTTTCCGATTTTGTATGATCTACTGAATCCTGATAACTGATATCTTTTCCACATAATGTATTGTAAACAATCCAACTTTGATTTGCTTTTTGACGAATATCAAAGAAAAAACGAAAAGGAATGATTACTAAAACAAGAAATATCATTGTTAAAATACTAAATACGAGTAATCCAACATTTTCATGTGTTTGTGCAGTAAAAATCGGAATTAATGATAAAAAAAATAGTACTCTTATGATCGTTGTAAAAATTATCATTTTTATTAATGGAGTTTTGATATCCTCATCTTTCCCCATGATTGTAAATGAATTTTTAATTAAAAAACCTGTGTCTTTCATTCTATCTTTGAATGATTTTTTTGTAAATGGCTTAGTGAAATTATTAATATCCATATTTTACCTCTTTCATTTTAATAAAAAATTAAGCGACAATATATAATATTATTTTGAATTTGCAAAATAGTAACTTGTTTGCATCACTCATTATGTTTTAATAATTTCAGAACTTCTTACCCGAGATTTCAAATTCAATCAGTTACGCAGACATAATCATAATATAAATTGTCTTATTTATCATTCATAGTCATCTGACTTCGTCGTCATTTGTTGTTCAATTGTCATTTTTTTTTAAATTATTAATAATAGAGCCGCACCTAAAGGTGCTTTAATACACTACTTAATCAATTTTTCTACAAATAGGAATGCACCTCTGGTGCTTAAAAAGTCAGATAAATTGAAAAGATTAAACACTCAAAAATCCATTTTATTTAGAACAGTAGTAGTATTATCATATAAAAAATATTATTACTCCAGATACACACACTACTGCACCGATGATTTCTTTATAGTTTACTTTTTCTTTTAAGAATATTACTGCCATAGGAATTATTAACAATGGCGAAACTGCAATCAATGTTGATACAATCCCTGCATTTGCATGTTGCAAAGCTAATAATGATAAAGATATTCCAAGGAAAGGACCTAGAAAAGAACCAAGGGTAATTCCAACCATTGCCTTCTTATCTTTAAAACCAATTAGAACATTTTTCCATTTCCTGATAATAAAAAAGAGAAAAGTAAATCCGATCAAAGCTGAAATTAATCGAATTTGGGTTGCTGCAAATACATTATAATCACCCATTCCATATTTACTTAAAATCAATCCTCCTGCTTGTCCCAGAGATCCTCCTACTGCACATAAAAGCCCAAAAACCGAATGAGAGATTTTAATTTTTGTTTTCCCATCTCCACGTTCCAAAATAACAATGGAAATACCTGTAACAGTCAATAACATTCCAATAATTTCTATTCCACTCATTGTCTCTTTTAACACTAACCAGGCTATAATTGCAGTAACTGGTGGAACTATGGACATTATTAACATTGATAATCTTGCTCCAATAATTATAAAAGCTTCGAAAAGTAGTAGATCACCAATTACACAACCAACAACTCCTGAAGCAGAAAGCCAAATCCATGCATGAGTACTGGCATCTAATGGAAAAATGTAACCACGGGTAAAAAATGTAAATATACATAAAAAGATAAGACCTATTACAAGTCTTATATAATTCACTGCAAGTGATCCTACCCTTTTCCCAGCATCTTCAAACGCAATAGCATTTGCTGCCCATAGTAATGCAACAGTTAGAGCTGATATTTCACCTATATACGATTTAAACATGTATCCTCATTTATAATAAAATTCTGAGAATAATAAGAAGAAAAGTCCAAAGTAACAAATACTTTTATAAAAAATATATACTTGAATAGTTACAAAAATATTTCAAAATACTACTGTAATTTTTGGAAATTCCGTAATGGATATTGGATATTTAGAAAAATACGGCATTCTGAAAATATAAGACGTGTACACTATTATTCACTGTCAGAAGCAATAAAATCAGACTCTAAGTTTTATTTCACGAATAAACACTTTTCCTGAAGAGTAACACTACCAGATTTCAATTGATAAATATAAACTCCTGAAGGATATTGGGAAGCGTTCCATATTTTATAATATTGTCCAGAATTCATTATTTCTGAAATCAGATTTTCTACTAACTCACCTCTCATATTATAAACATTCAAATTTACATGAGATCTTTCAGGTAAATAATAACTGAAAGTAGTTGTTGGATTGAATGGATTAGGAAAGTTTTGGTCAAGTTTGTATTTGCATATTTTTTTATTTTCCAGATCAATAGCAGTATATTTTGTTGGAAAAATGATATTTAGAAAAACTGTTGAATCATTAAAAATTTGAATAATTTCATTTTGATAATAGTCATTATTATGAGATCTAAAATTAAATTTATAATAACTTGCTAAACATTTTAGTGTTTTTGGACCGTAAAAATCACCAAAGACATAACTATAACCCGGATAGTGATTTCCACAACTATCAAGTAAAGTTATAATTACATTTCCACTCCCATCAATTGAATCATTTTTTGCTCCAATTGTTGGACTTAAATCAGTATAATATTTAAAAATAAAGTCAGGATCATTATTATTATTGTTTTCCCAACATAAGGAAGACCCTTTTATTATTTTCGGATTTTGACTGTAAGAAAAAGTTGAACTATCTCCAAAAGCTATTTCACTATGGTCAAAATATTCTGAAGTATCTTTTATAAACATCGAGATAACATCTCCA
>JAOZSG010000358.1 GCA_029939785.1 Fidelibacterota bacterium
TAAATGAAGATGCAAAAAAACTGATTTTAGAAAAAGGATTTGAAGTAAAGTATGGTGCAAGATCTATCCGCAGATCTTTGAGAAAAATGATAGAAGATCCACTTGCAGATCATTTATTACAAAATAATATCGATAAGAATAAAATAATTTCAATTCAAAGACAAAAAGATTATTTAACTTTTACAAATATTGATGAACAAGTTCATTATCCTTCATCTAAAATATTAACTCCTAGTACAATTTAAAAATTTAATCAAGCCAAATATTCATAACGCCACATTTTAATTATTAAAGTGTGACGTTATGTCCTATAATAAATCTGGCACATGTTTTGTGAATTGCGAACATGCTATTTTACTAATTGAAAATGTTAAAATAAATAAAGGAGACAAATAATGAGTAAAATTATTGGTATTGATCTTGGAACCACAAATTCCTGTGTTTCTGTAATGGAAGGCGGAGAAGTTAAAATTCTTGAAAATTCCGAAGGTCATTCAACAACACCATCAGTAGTAGTATTTAAAAAAGATGGTGAAAGAGTTGTAGGAGACACTGCAAAAAGACAAATAGTTACAAATCATGATCGTTCAATATATTCCGTAAAAAGATTTATGGGTAGAATGTATAATGAAATTGGTTCTGAAATGGAAGAAGTACCATACAAAGTAATTAAAGGTAAAAAAGGTGATGCAAGAATCATTATACAGAATAAAGAATATTCACCACCTGAAATATCTGCTATGATTTTACAAAAAATGCGTCAGACAGCAGAAGAAAAATTAGGAACTAAAGTAACTGAAGCAGTTATAACAGTTCCTGCATATTTTAATGATGCTCAAAGACAAGCTACAAAAGATGCCGGTAAAATCGCCGGATTAAATGTTAGAAGAATTATCAATGAACCTACTGCCGCTGCATTAGCTTACGGATTAGATAAAAAAACTGATGGAAAAATTGCTGTTTATGATTTAGGTGGTGGAACATTTGATATTTCCATACTCGAAATCGGAGATGGTGTTTTTGAAGTAAAATCAACTAATGGTGATACACACCTTGGTGGTGATGATTTTGATAAACTTATTATTAATTGGTTAGTAGATCAACTCAAAAGCAAAGAAGGAATAGACATTCGTAAAGACGAAATGGCTCTTCAAAGATTACGTGAAGCTGCAGAAAAAGCAAAAATTGAACTTTCATCCAACAAAGAAACTGAAATTAATCTACCTTATATTTCTGTTGGTGCAGCCGGTCCAATCCACATGCTCGAAACTTTAAGCAGAGCAAAATTTGATTCTTTAACAGAAGCTTTGATCGAAAGATCACGTAAACCTTGTTTAGATGCATTAAAAGATGCAAAACTATCCCCTTCTGATATTTCTGATGTTATTCTTGTTGGTGGTTCTACTCGTATCCCCGCAGTTCAGGAATTAGTAAAAGCCGTTTTCAAAAGAGAACCAAACAAAAGTATGAATCCTGATGAAGTTGTTGCTTCCGGTGCTGCTATTCAGGGTGGTGTATTATCAGGAGATGTTGATGATTTATTATTACTCGATGTAACTCCTCTTTCTTTGGGTATTGAAACACTTGGTGGTGTATCTACTGTATTAATTGAAAGAAATACGACTATTCCTACTAAAAAAAGCCAGATATTCTCAACTGCCGCTGATAATCAACCTTCTGTAGAAATTCATGTACTGCAAGGTGAACGAAGCATGTCTCGTGATAACAAAAGTATTGGTAAATTCCATTTAGATGGTATTCCACCAGCTCCAAGAGGCATACCACAAATTGAAGTTACTTTTGATATTGATGCAAATGGAATTCTAAATGTATCTGCCAAAGACAAAGCAACAGGAAAAGAACAAAGTGTTCACATCGAAACATCAAGTGGATTAAGTGATGCTGAAAAAGAAAAAATGGTTAATGATGCAAAAGAACATGAATCAGAAGATAAAAAACGAAAAGATGAAATTGATACCCGTAATCAAGTAGATTCCTCTATCTATCAGACAGAGAAAAATCTAAAAGAATACGGCGATAAATTAGATGATGCTGCAAAAGAAAAAATCAATGCTGCTGTTGAAGATCTGAAAAAAGCAAAAGAAAGTAACGATCTTGATACTATGAAAAAATCATTGGAAGAAATGAATCAGACATGGTCAGAACTTTCTACCAAAATGTATGAACAGGCACAGCAACAACAGCCACAAGGCGGTGCTGAACAACCTGGAGCACAGCAACAGCAACAACAAGAATCACAACAAAACACAAAAAAGGATGAAAATGACATCGAAGATGCAGACTTCGAAGTTGTTGACGACGAAAAATAATCCCTTTCTATATATCATTCTCTGAAAGGCTGGCAGTAATGTCAGCCTTTTTTTGTTACTAATTCAATATATTCAATATTCAAACTATTGATTAATTCATAAGCAATATTTCCACTTATCAATCGCATGATAGTTTTAACCCCGAGTAATGGAAATGTTATTCTCCTTTTTTTACAACAAATATATCAACAGAATCAATCATAGTCGATCCAAAAACTCCCCATCCATTATTAACACCGGCAATATCAGAACCGTCAAACAGGTGAAATTTAAAATTATCATCCAGAGCCATAATCATTACTGTATATCGTGATTCTTTTTCAGTGTAATCATAATATTCCGAATAGCTTTTATATCTAAAATAACTTCCGGGGATAATTATTGATTCTGAAGTTGTATGAAAATCCCACGTATCTCTTTTAATAAATTCATTACCCATAAAGTCTATCTTAAAGGGAGGTCCAAAAATATTTATTACATAAGCATAAGAATTGTTACCTGGTTTCCATTTTATTTCCACATCAGTTCTGTCAACTATAGAATCATTATCAACAGGTGAGATTATCTTTACTGAATCAGGTATAATGGTTGTCCCTCGAAGCACTCCTATATCCGATTCAATTTTCAATTGGTATTTTTCACCCGGAATAAATTTAAAATTACTGTTCTTGTTTATATAGACAGATTTTCGGAGTGACTCATCATACATATATGTAAACTCGTAATTATGGTCTGAATTATAAATATTTACTTTTGCATCCTTTACAAATAAGTTCTCTGAAATAACAGAATCTTCTATACCTTCCATTGTTTCATAGACAAATATTATTTGATTATTTGATCCCGGACTTAATATTGCAACTGTACTTAGTTCTTTATGAAATTTGGCTTTAGCCGGATTATCACAATTTGAAACTAAAATCAAAACAACTAATATCAAACTATTATATATACATAATTTAAAACTCATAGGTTACCTCTATCGATGGAATTGTTGACAAATTTAAAAAATCATCTTTTAATGATTTATCATGGTATAATTCCCACTTATATTCAATTGGATTTTTTTTATTTAATACATTTAATACTTGAAGA
>JAOZSG010000359.1 GCA_029939785.1 Fidelibacterota bacterium
CTTTCTGAAAGATAATTTACTAAGCAATAAAATTTTTGTGGATGAAACTCCTGCTATACGCCTGGCTACTTCCTTTTGTACAAGGAAGTAAACTGTATCAATATAAGCAGCATTATCAAAAGCAATTTCCAAAAGGGGAGTAGTGATATTATAAGGAACATTCCCTGTATATTTTACATTTTTTGCATATTGAAAAATACTACTAAAATCAAATTTAAGAGCATCACAGTGATGAAGATGAAAATTATCATAATTACTAAATTTTATTTCCAAATCAGGAATAAGATCATCATCAATTTCAATAGCATGAACCTGGGCACCAGATTGTAATAAAAGTTCTGTCAATGCACCTTTACCAGGCCCGATTTCTATAATTGTATCATCTTGTGATGGAGAAATTACGTCTGCTATTTTTCTGATGATATTTGGATCAATCAGAAAGTTTTGGCCAAGTCTTTTTTTTGCGTATGGTTTCACGAAAAGATCAAGTTGAATTGTTATTTAAATATCAGATTCAGGTAATATTTGTTTTGTATGTCGAATCGTCATAATAGAAATCTGATTTTTTTGTAATTGATATATTATACGATAATTACCAAATATCAATTCTCTTATGTTTTCATCATTTATTTCGGCAACTATACGACCACGTTTAGGAAAATTTGTTAGTTTCTCAACAAAATGAAATAATTTATCAATCCATTCATTTGCAATTTCTGGATTATCTAATGCGATATATTCTGCTATATTTGCTGTTCTTTCTATAGATAATGGAGACCATATTATTTTCATTTATTAATTCTTATTAATATGTCATTTCTTGCTTGATTATGTGAAATTCCTTTCCCTTTTTCAAGTTGACTTTTTGATATTTGAATATCCTCTAATAATTCTAATTTTTCTAAAAGTAATTCATATTCTGATACATCAAGAAGAACTGCACTACTCTTTCCTTTTTGTGTGATTAGTAACGGCCTTTTTGTCTTATGAACTTGATCCATGAAGGAAGATACTTTCGAACGAAATTCACTCAGCGGTTTTATATCTTTATCTAATTGTATTCTATGCATAATAATCTCTTTTTTTTTATTGTTTAAAATGTACGGTTTATTGTACGCTTTGTCAATCAATTCTTCCTTTTCTTTATTTTGCTAACAATATTTTCTATAAATTAAAAAACCGAACAGCATTTTCAGTTGTAATAAGTTCAACTTCATCAATAGAAATTTCCTTCAATTCTGCGATTTTTTCAGCAATTAAAGGAATATTGGCAGGAACATTTGTTTTTCCTCTTTTTGAAGCAGGGGAGAGAAATGGAGCATCAGTTTCAAGCATTAGTTTTTCAATAGGAACTGCTTTGACGGCTTTTTCTGTTTTTTTGCTACCATAGGTTACATTCCCTGTAAAAGAGATATGTAAACCATTTTTAATCATTTCTTCAGCATATTCTGCATTACTGCCAAAACAGTGAAGCACAGAATTATAATAATCAACTTTATTAATGATATCGCGGGTTTCATTATCAGCATTGCGATTATGAATAATCACCGGTATATTAAGTGATTTTGCCAATTCCAATTGTTTGGTAAAAAAGGGCAACTGCAATTCTCTTGGGGAATAGTCTCTGTAAAAATCTATTCCGATTTCTCCAATAGCAACAACTTTGTCATGTTGAAGTAATCTTTCAATTTCTTCCAACCATCCATTTTTTGCTAATTTTATATCATGTGGATGAAATCCGGCTGTTGCATAGACAAAATCATATTTGTCAGCTAGTTTTATTGCAGTTAGTGTATTTTGTATATCAGTGGCAACACAAATAATTTTTTGAACGTTATTATTATACGCTTCTTCTAAAAACGCTTCGGCATTTTTTAATAGAGGTTGGTAATTTAAATGGCAATGAGTATCGATGAACATTGTATTAACTTACACCTGAGCCTGATTTTATAGATCTGTCCGGAGTAATGACAGAAAGTGATTTACCATCTTTGGCTGCGAGAATCATTCCTTCACTCTTAACACCACGAATTGTAGCAGGTTTTAAATTTGCAACAATAATCACTTCTTTACCGATAATTTGTTCAGGAGTATAATTTTCTGCAATACCTGCAACCAATTGACGTGTTTCATCTCCTGCATCAACAGTTAATTTGAGCAGTTTGGTAGTTTCAGGTACAGGTTCAGCGGTTAAAACTAAAGCTGTTTTGAATTTCAGTTTGGTAAAATCAGTAAATTCAACAAGTTCTTCTTTTTTCTTATTTGATTGTTGTTTCTGCTGTTTCGATGTATCTTTTTTCTTATTATCAATTCGAGGGAAAAGAGTTTTTAATTCTCCGAGTTTTTCTCCTGATTGTAAAGTACCCCAATCTAGTTTTTTACCATCATTCAAAGGAAAAATAGAATTAAGTTCATCAATTTTGTTAGGCATTATAGGATGTAATAATAATGATGCAATTCTGAGACTTTCAGCAGCAGTATATAAAACTGTGCCTGTTTTTTCTTTATCTGTTTTAACCAGTTTCCATGGTTCACGTATTTCCAGATATTTATTTATTGATCTGATAAAACCAATAATTTCATCTGTTGCTTCATTTAATTCAAAATTTTCAATAAGTTTATGTACTTTTTTAGGTAGTTTTTTGCATTTGTGAATAATATGTTTTTCCGGGTCTTCATTAATATTTACTTCAGGAATTTTTGAATCAAAATTTTTCCTGATTAATGTAGTTATTCGATTAGCAAGATTACCAAAATCATTAGCAAGTTCTGAATTATAACGATTGATAAAATGTTTTTCAGTAAAATTTGCGTCATGTCCAAGTATCATGTCTCTTACAAGATAATATCTTACGGAATCAACACCATAGGTTTTTATAAGATCAAGAGGACTAACAAAATTCATTAAAGATTTTGACATTTTCGTTTTGTCCATCATCCACCAGCCATGAGCAAAGATTGTCTTAGGCATTGGGATTCCTGCGGCTTTCATCATTGTAGGCCAGTAAACACAGTGAGTTGTAACAATATCTTTTCCAATTAAATGATAATTTGCCGGCCAAAATTTATTATATTGTTCATCATCTTGTTTATATCCAATTCCGGTTACATAGTTTAGAAGAGCATCAAACCAAACATAGGTAACATATTCAGTATCAAATGGTAGTTCAATTCCCCAGGTTAATCTTGATTTTGGACGTGAAATACATAAATCGCCGAGCGGTTGTCTGAGAAATCCCAATACTTCATTTTTTCTATGAACAGGTCGTATAAAATCCGGATTATCATTAATATATTGAATCAACCAATCCTGATATTTGCTCATTTTGAAAAAATAATTTTTTTCTTTGATAAATTCTGCCATTTTTTGATGTTGTGGACAATTTCCTTCATCAAGTTCTTTTTCAGTGT
>JAOZSG010000360.1 GCA_029939785.1 Fidelibacterota bacterium
AATATTTAATTATTGTATCTTTATCTTTATCTTTATATTTGTTCATAGTGTTCATAGTGTTCATTTGTGGTTAATTTTTTTTAAAAATCACGTTCTAATTCCAATTTATTAATTAAACATATAACATTATAATAATTAAGAAGTACAATATATCAAAATCATAGTTCCTTCCTAATTTTTTCAATAAGATGTTCTCTATTCTCTCTTGTGACTTCAAATATTGTAATATTATTTTTTTTATTAATATTACACTCAGACAACCAAAAATCTAAGGCTCTTTTCTGAATTACAATTAAAAATTGTTCTTTAGATATAATTATATTTTTTATTCTTGTTGAAAATTCAATTGCCTTTCTTTCCATTTTACCTAATTCATCAATTAATAAAAAAGATGTACTCTTTTCACATCTTTTCAAGATTTCTACACCAAAATTTTCAAAAACATTCAGTTTAACTCCATATTTACTAAATTTTTCATAATCAATAAAATCTACATGAGCAAAAGTTTGGCTCTCTCCTGAAATTTCTTCAAGATCGAAACCAACAATTTTATTATTCCTGAATATTTTTTTTGTTTGAAACCCGGTTAGGATTTCAAATCCGGCGAAGCAGTGCGAAGCCGGATAGTTATCACGTCTGTCAAACTGTTGCGAAGCCGGAGAGAGTACATTTTTAACCAACGTACTTTTACCTACCCCAATTTCTCCGGTAACAATTATTTTTGACAAAATGTTAGAGACGAATTAATAAGATGGATAATAGAATAATTGTTGTCAGTCCTTGTAATCCCATAATTAATTTTTTGTTCATAATTAATTCTGAACTATCTTCAATAGCGTAATATTTACTAACTATTGCTCCGAGATTCATACCTATTGGAAGACATACTGCAGAAACAAACATTGCAACGAATGAAAAACTTAATGAGAGTGGGTAATTTGTTCCAACTACAACACAAGGTGGTACACCTGTAAAAAATTTTACAAAAGGAAATATTACAACAGCAATCAGTGCATAAAAAATTCCTGATACTGCCAGAAGGCTATTTCGTTTGAACATTTTTTCTCTCAGAATTGCGACAATTATGAGAAATGCCAAAACTTCAACTATCATTGCATAAATTGGATTTCCTACTGCACCATGAACCACAGGAAGATGTAATAATGCTGCATCATATAATTTGAATGCTATTACTGTTATTAATGAAATAAATAAATATACAGGATTTTTTGCAATAGAATATCCAAATGCAAAGAAGAGTACAGTTAATCCGGTTAACAAAGAACCGGTGATGAAATATAATTCTGTGTCTCTCATAAACATTCCTAATAATGTTTCGAGTAATGCCCAGCAAGCTCCGATACCAATAAACAACCACCAAATACCTGTTTTATTTTTCATTTTTAATTCTCCTTTAAAAAAATCCAATACATCTAATATAAGTGATATTAATTAAAATATAAACTGATGAAATCGAAAAAAGTATTTTTTAACGCAGAGATCGCAGAGGACGCAGAGGTAATATGTTGTATTTTAAGAATATGTTGTCTGCTATCTTTGTGGTCTCTGCATTATATTATTGACTTTTTACTAAGATCTCAAAATAAACTTAATCTTTTTCTATCAACTCAATATTTAATTCTTTCAATTGCTCTTCTGAAACATCAGAAGGAGAACCATCCATTAATGATGCTGCACTTGTTGTTTTCGGAAAAGCAATAACGTCTCTGATGTTATTAACACCGGCAAGAAGCATAACCAATCTGTCAAGTCCCAATGCAATTCCACCATGAGGCGGAGTACCATAGGATAGGGCTTCTAATAAAAATCCGAATTTATCTTTTGCTGTTTGGTCATCAATGCCCAAAGCCTCGAACATTTTTATCTGCATTTTAGAATCATGAATTCTTATACTCCCACCACCGATTTCATATCCGTTTATTACTATATCATAGGCTCTCGAGTTTGCTTTACCCGGATCAGTTTCAAGTAATTCCAGATCTTTTTTTGTGACTGCTGTAAACGGATGATGGACAGCAATAAATCTCTTTTCATCTTCATTCCAGTCGAAAAGTGGAAAATCTGTAATCCATACAGGTTTGAAAATATTCTGAGGAATTAAATTTAGAGTTCTTGCTACAATCAGACGTACACTTCCTAAAACCGGATAAGTATTTTTCATACTATCAGCAACAAAGAAAAGAATATCACCGGCTTTTGCATTAAACTCTTCAATAAGTTCTTTTTCAACATTTGTCAGAAACTTCGCAATACCTTTATCCAATCCATCTTCAGTAACTTTTACATACGCCAAACCTTTTGCACCATATTTTTGTGCTTCTTTTGTCAGAATATCAATCTGTTTTCTTGAGAAAAATCCATTATCAGGAACACATATACCTGCGACTGCTCCACTGGTTTCAATAACAGATTGAAAAACCTTAAAATCAGTTTTTCCTGCAATATCATTTATTGAGTGTATTTCATAACCAAAACGAAGGTCAGGTTTGTCTGAGCCAAATCTTGCCATCGCTTCGGCATAAGTCATTCTTGGAATGGGATTTGGTAATTCTACATCTATCACAGTTTTAAAAACATGCGTCAACATTTCTTCAGTCGCTTTTAGAATATCACTTTCATCTACAAATGACATTTCTACATCTATCTGAGTAAATTCAGGTTGTCTGTCTGCACGAAGATCTTCATCTCTGAAGCATTTCACAATTTGAAAATATTTATCAAAACCGCCAATCATCAATAATTGTTTATAGGTTTGTGGAGATTGTGGTAATGCGTAAAATTTTCCTTTATGAATTCTACTTGGTACGATAAAATCTCTTGCTCCTTCGGGAGTTGATTTCATAAGTACAGGAGTTTCGATTTCCATGAATTCATTTTCGGAATAATATTGTCTGACTGCCTGAGCAGTTTTATTTCGTATAGCAAGTGTTTTTTGAAGTTCCTTAGTACGAAGTTCCAGATATCTGTATTTTAATCTATGATCTTCCAAAGCGGAATTTCTATCAGCAACCATAAATGGAAGAGTTGCAGATTTATTTAATAATTCCAGTTCATTTACAAGTAATTCAATTTCACCTGTTATCATATCTTTGTTGATAGTTTCACCAGGTCTAGTTCGAATGGTTCCACGCACAGCGATTACGTCTTCGTAACTCAGTTTTTTCGCTTCATTTAATACAGATTTATTTTTATCAGGATCAAATACTATTTGAGTAATTCCATATCTGTCTCTGAGATCAATGAAAATTAATCCTCCAAGATTTCTTCTGCGGTTTACCCAACCATTTAATACAACTGATTTTCCCGCATCATTTTTTCGTAATTCACCACATTTTGCAGTTCTTTTTAACATTCTAACCTC
>JAOZSG010000057.1:0-951 GCA_029939785.1 Fidelibacterota bacterium
CAATCTTAAGGAGAAATTATGAAAAAATTAATTATGTTAATCATGACAGTACTTCTTGCAAATTCTCTTTTTGCAACAGAACAATCTGATGATTATAAGATGCAAATTGGTATAAATGCAAATGTTAATAATTATTTAGCATTTCTTGATGATAATGATTTTAAAGGTATAATTAGCCCAGGTGTAGAAGCATTTTTTGACTATAAACTTTTTAATAATTTTGCATTAAACTTTGGATTAGGATATAATCAAATAAAAATTGATTATGATCCTATATTAACAAATAGTCTTCTGAATGCAACTGTAAGAGGAAAATTATTTTTTATCCGAACAAAAAGATTTAGTCCATTTCTTAATTTAGGTATGGGATTTTTTAGTTATTCACAGGAAAACGGGTATTTTACTGATAGTAAAACAAGTACATTATTAACAGGTGGACTTGGAGTAGAAATACCAATAAATGACAAAATGAATTTAATCACCTCTATCAATCATAATATAGCTCAAGATGATTTGGATCATTTACCTAATAATGATAGTTTTTTAGATGATGAATTTATTACTGTCAGTTTTGGTGTTTCTTTTAAGTTTGGTAAAACTAAAAAAGAAGAAGTTGTTCCAGAACCAATTATCATTGAAAAAGTAGAAGTGCCCCCTCCACCACCGCCTGTAGAAGTTGTGGAAGAACCTGTTGTAGTGGAAGAGGTTGTAGAAGAAGTTAAAGTTGTGGAAGTTGCTCCGGAACCTATACCAGAACCTGTTGTAGAACCTGAAGTTGTAGAATATCGTTCACAAGTTTATATGATTAAACCAGATGATTCGTTAATAAAAATTGCTGGGGATGTTTACATGAATAAATCTTTATGGATTAAAATTTATAATTGGAATAAAGAAGAAATTGGAAATAATCCTGATCTCATCATTCCATTTCATGAATTAATATTAAAGGAT
>JAOZSG010000057.1:961-9784 GCA_029939785.1 Fidelibacterota bacterium
TGATGCACCTACCAGCAATCTAAATGAATTAACTTATACTTTTTATAACCATGAAGTTACTCAAAATGAATCAATAGTTGATATTGCTGAAAAAGAATATGGTAATAAACTGGCATGGGTCATTATTTATAGAGATAATAAAGATATTTTAGGTGAAAATTTTAAATATCCTGCTAATGGAACAATCATTAAATTAAGAAGTGATGTTTTTAATCAAGAATAAATTTTATATAATAAAATCATAATGTTATTTTAATAAGCCTTTTCTAATTTTTTGAAAAGGCTTATTATTTATTAAGACAAATAATGCCTATTTATTGGTTACGAAAACATGAATAAATACAAAATATTATTATTTATTACCTTTAATTTTATTTTTGTAAATGGAGCACAGAAACCGTTTTCTGAATTAGAAGTAACTATTCAAATAAATAAAAATATAGATAAATCCGTTTTTCATAAATATTGGAAAATAGATAATGGTTTTTATTTATCATACAATACTCCATTTTATTTTGGTAAAATTCTGACCGGATGCAATTATTCACCATACAAATCTATAAATGTACAATTGCCGGATTATCAAAGTTATTACTTATTTATTGGTTGGTTATATGAGTTTAATATTAAACCCAAACTTAGTTTTTCGACAGGTATTTCTGTTGGAAATTATTTAATGAATTTTAATGTTGAAACTGAAAATGCACAATTTGAAAGTGAAATTGGATTTGAATATTTTTGTGGAATTAAATACCAAATTAGTAAAATAACAAAATTAAATTTAGATATAGGTAGAGAATTAATTTATACTTATAAAAAATTAGATTTTATATTATTAAAAGCTGGAGTTAGTTTCACTCTGAAGACACCAGAATGGCTTGAGGATATTTTTGAATGAAAACGCCATTGTTTGTATTAATCATTTTTCTTTTTTCAATTAATATTTTGCATGGTGCAAACAATAATATAGTTATTAATAAAAAATCAATTGAATCTCAGGGAAATTATAGATTAGGAGATATTCTTCGTCTTTCTGAAAGTGTTGGTTTTAGTACAAATGATGGATATGCTTATAATTATTCTTTTGGTGCATTAAATGATTATCAACATCAGGATTATGCCATTTTCATAGATAATCATAAAGTAGGTTTTGGATTTTTGGGAAATAAAAATATAAATGCTCTTCCAATAAATTTAAATAGTATTGATTCTGTAATAATTATTAATTCACCTAAAGTTTATCTTGGAAATTTTGAAAACAATGGAATAATACATTTTTTTACGAATAAAAACAAAAAACAGAAATTTTATATTTATAATTCAGCAATCGTTGGAAATGAAAGTCAGGATAGTGGTCCTTTTAGATATACAAAATTTAAGTCACCAAATGTTGATAAAATTGGTTATGATTATAGTGGAACTTTGGGATTAAATTATAAAAATCATAACCTTCTTTCTACTTTTCACTATAGACAAAATATTTATACTGATTGGTCCATCAAGAAAAGAATTAATAACTTAGACCTGACAAATAAATGGCCGATGCTTATAGATTATGGAGGTTCAATAAATTATAATGGAAAGATTGATAACATGCCATATTCACTGTTTCTCTCCAGAGTAAATGTCGATAATATGTTTCATTTTTTTGAACCTGCCGGACATGAATTCCCCATGAATTATGTAAATAATTTATTTAGTTTTAGTTTTAATAAAGAAATAAAAAAAACTTTCATAATTAATCCAAAAATAAAATATGAAAATGAATTTGTACAAATTTATAAAAATTTTGGTGCTGTTAGAAGTTATCATTCTCTTGATAATCTTAATGCTAATATTGAATTCAATATTTTAAATAATAAATTCCTCAATACAATTGGAATTGGAGTAAACCATCAAAAACTATTTACAACTCAAAATAATTTTTCTATAATAAGACTAGTTCCAAAATTATATATAGATCTACATTTTAAATCTAAACTGTTAGGAAATATTAATTTAAATGAATTTTTTAATTATTATGATAATATATTTTATGATAATTATATATTTTCCAGTCTGAAAAAATATTCAAATGGAAATGAACTCAATATAATTTTATCAAAATCAAAAGAAATCAGAAAATTTAATTCTTTTGATCTTTGGGAAAAGGGATATATGTTTTCTGAAAAAAATCAAAATATATTCAAAAAAACCGGACAAAATAAAAAATATACTGCTGATATTATAGGTAACTTCCATTTAGAAAATACAACATTAATAACAATCACATTATTTAGCCGGTATTTTTCGGATTATATTTTTCGAAATCAAGATTTTAAATTTATTGAAGATGATTTTTCGTTTTATTCTCCAAATATAGAATATAACTTGGCAGATGGTCTTGTAAGTGGAATAAAAACTAATTTATATTGGAAATATTCAAAAAAAATCCACTTCCGTTTTAATTATGCATTCCAGAAATATTACTCAAATGATGATGTATTTTTAGATATTTGGTCACAACTCCCTGAAAATGCAATTAATTATAACCTAACTTTCAATCCTTCAAATACTTTTTCAGTATGGATAAATATTCAACATCGATCAAAAACTAAATGGCAGGATTATAAAGATATTTCAGGCATTGAATTTTTGAATACTTATAAAGATGAATTCAAATATAATTATATAATTACAAATACGAATAGAATTGATTTGCATATTAGAAAAAATTTATTTCAAAATCGTATTTCTGCAAATTTAATCCTTCGAAATATTACAAATCAAAAAATATACTACTATCCTGTAGGAGTATCATTTGATATGAGTATGTTTTTGGGTTTGGAATATAATTTCGCTTATTAAGACCTTTTATCCAATTCATGCAATGCAAAAGAATACGCTCCAATACCAACAGCCTTTTCTGTACCAATTTTTGATATACCTACACCAATTCTAGGCATTGGATCATAGGAGACTTTTTTATTAGAATATGGTACAGATATTTCTTTTTTATCGCCTTTTATAAATTCTTCAAGTTCTATTTTATTTTCCAAATTGAATACTTTCACAGGTAATCTGTTTAATTTTGTACCATCTAATAAAGTGAATTCACTATTCATTTCCTTTACAATTTCCGGTAAAAAAAGAGAACTTGCACCTGAAATTCCGCCGCCAATTACAGCTATTCCATCTATTAAAGTAAGAATGTTGGCAATTGCATCACCTAAATTTTCACCCATTTCTTGAAAAGCCTCAATCGCAGCAGATTTGTCACCTTGTATTTTTTCTGTTCCAATTTCATATATTTCTTTTGGAGTAGGAACATCTTTAATATCAATTCCTGATTTCTCTGCAAAAACTCTTTGTATAGCTCTTATTGAAACTGTTTCTTCAGCATTCATTGATCTATGAAGTTTACTACGTAATACCCAGGCTTCTCCTGCATTTGAATTATCACCAATCATCATTTCTTCATTACTAATAATACTGGCACCAAATCCGGTACCCAGAGTTAATCCAACAAGATTATTAAACCGCTTAGGACTACCACTTTTTTCCAATAAATTATTTATATATGGAAGATAACCTGCTAATGCTTCTCCATAACCAAAAAGATTTCCATCATTATTAATAAACACAGGTAATTTAAATTTTTCTTTGAGCATTGGTCCCAGAGCTATTCCGCCATTAAAAGCAGGCAGATTATTTAGATTTCCTATTATTCCATTTGGATAATCCGCCGGACCCGGAAAAGCAAAACTAATTGCAACAGGATTATCATCTAAATGTGATTTTACTTGTTCAAATCCAGTTACGATTGTATTTAAACATTTTTCAAGATCATCTGCATTTGAGGGCAGTCTTATTGGATCAATTATTTCTTTATTACTCTGAATTGCAGAAAATACAAAATTTGTACCTCCCGCATCTAATGTCATTACAATTCTCTTGTCTTTATTATAATTCATTTCTATTGCTCCTTATTCATCTTCGTCATTAAAAATGTACCCGGCACCTCTTACACTTTTAATAAATTTTGATTTTGAATCATCAGACTCAAAATATTTTCTAAGCCTTGCTATAAAATTATCAACTGTACGAGTTTTAATACTTGATGTAATATTCCAAACTTTATTTAAGAGTTCATTTCTTGATATAATTTTACCTTTATTCTCAATTAGGTACTTCATAACCATTGCTTCTTTTTGTGTAAGTTTAAAAGTTTTTTGTCCGGATTGACATGTGAAATTATCTAAATTTATTTCATTCTCACCAAATTTATAAACGGTCTCAATATTTCCCATATCCTGATACCACTGTTTCCTAATTAGCATATTTTTAATTCTAATCAACAATTCTTCAAGATGAAAGGGCTTGGTGATATAATCGTCAACTCCAATTTCCAAACCTCTAATTTTATCTTCAATACTATTCTTAGCTGACAACATCAAAATAGGCATCTGCGGAGATAATTCACGAACCATCTGAGCAACTTCATAACCATCAATAAATGGAATCATAATATCAAGAATTATTAAATCTATATTCTCATCTTTAAATAATTCCAAAGCCTCTTTACCATCCTTTGCTCTGATCGGAAAATATCCTTCTTCAGATAAATTGAACATTAGACCTTCTGCAATTGAATTCTCATCTTCAACAACTAAAATTTTAGAATTATTAAATAGATTGTTTTCCATGAGTATATCCTTTTAGTTTCTTAATAATTTTTTTAAGTATGATTTTTTTATAATATTATACTTAGGCAATTTTATAATGAATTTTAATCCATTTCCATCTGGAAAATTTTCTACTGATATTTTTCCACCATGATATAATAATATTTCTTTTGTTAAATATAATCCTAATCCAGTTCCTTTTACATTAGGTATATCCGGAGAATTTATTCTATGAAATCGTTTGAAAATATTTTTTATATGTTTATCAGGAATTCCAATGCCATTATCACTATACTCTATTATTGACCATATCGGATTCGAAATAAATTTTATATTAATCCTTGGTGACTTTTCAGAATACTTTAGAGAATTATCTATAAGATTGTAAAAGACACTGGTAATAGCATTTTTATTACAAACACATTTTGACTCAATACTACTTTCAATTTTAATGACATCATCATTTAATCCAAATATCTTTTTTTCCTTTTTTATAATATCAGATATTAATGATTCAGTATTATAAATTTCACAAGGATAAACTTTCTTTTTTTGCTCAAGTTTTGATACATCTAAAATAACATTTACTAATTTTTTTAATCTATCAGTATCTTTTTGCATTTGTTCAAGAAAATGATTTCTTTTTTCGTCGGTAAGATCTCTGGTAATTAACGTGTCAGTATATAACTGAATAGATGCAATAGGAGTTTTTAATTCATGAGTTATATTTGAAATAAAGTTATCATATAATCTGGTCTGGCGATATTGAAAATTCAATGATCGAAACAATAAAGACATTCCGACAAGTATAATAACTAAAAGTACGAGACCTATTATAAGAATTGATACAGATCCACCATAAGGCATTTGAATAGCAAACTTCTCCCCTATTCGTTTCAGTACAAGATGATTAGCTACATATCGGGATATCCATAATCCGAGAATTGATAATGATGATAATTGAATTATGATGAAAGTTATAATATAGTAGGCTAAGGAATGTTTTCGCTGCATGAAAATCCTGTTTATGATAACATAAATAATTTTTTAAAATTAATAGTATAATATATCTTCATAATCATCTGAATTAAAAGGTAATATTTCTTTGGTGTTATCTTTCTCGATATGCAATGCAGGTACTATATGTTCTTTAGTTAGATCCAAATTATAAAGATTGAGAATATTTGTTGCCCATGCACTTCCTTCATTTTTTTTATTATAAAATAATTTTGGTGAAATTTTTGTTTCAGCTTCTGAAAAACTTATAGGTAATTGTCCTATTGTAAAAGGTATATCAATAAGATGTAATGGCGGTGTTAAAATAATTAATTTATCATCTTCTGAGAGAGATTCAACTAACTCAATAAAATATTTATATATTACATTAGTTCGCCATTCCAACCATTCAGGTAATACCTCATAAAAATCAATATGATTTGAAATAATACGTCCTATTTCAGTAGAAAACTCGGTCAAGCAAAAAGGACAATAGCAGTATGGTGGTAATTTATGTTGAATATCCAATTTTTCTTTTATCCAATTAAAGGGAAAATTAAAATTATCCAAAATAATATAATTAGTTTTAATTGTACTAAGTCTCTTTATAATATTTTCAAATCTATCTATTGAAAGAGGATTATTAGGACATATTGGATAATAATTAGAATCAGGACTATAATTCAATCCAAGATGAGTAATTGGAGCAGAAAAATTGTCATGCTGCCATATCTGATATGAATTAAAAACATCGATATGAATTGCTGTTTTCAATCCATTACTTTCAGCAAGACTAATCATTTTGTTAATTTGTGTATAATATTCTGTTTTAAAATTATATTTTTTAATAGTTTCTATACTTCTAAAAAGTGGTAAAATTATACCATCAAATCTATTGAGTTTAATTGTATCAATAAATTTTAAATAATTTTTTTGGTTATATTTATCTGTATTGTATTTTATATATTTGGACATATTTTTATATAATTATTTCTATAATTTTCCAATTTCAATAATATCTCCTTCAATGTGTTTTTCTATTATTTTTTCAACATCAAAATTAAATATATTTTCCGGTTTTATTATACGAACAACTTTGACAGATTTAATTCTGTCAATAGATACTAATTGATCAGCGATACCGTTAGTAGATTTTTGACTTGACCAATATAACAAAAATTTATCGTCATTATTATCAATGTACCAACCTAAAAATATAACAGAATGTCCATTTCCTGATTTCCATGATATATTCATAAAATCACCCGGACGTGCATTCTCAGGTTTAATTTCCTCTCCTATCCCGGTGTTTTGCACGAGAGCAAAATGATTTCCAAACCCATCAGCATTCCAATTACCCCAAAATTTTACCCAATCATTACGTCGTGAACCATCAGATTCCTGCATTCTTAAGGCTTCAAAATGTTCACTATCAATTATAACACTATCTTTCATTTGAAAAATAAAATTCATTCCCTCTATGAATGCACTAAAACTTGCTCCGCTACAATAACTGGTACTTCTCGGTGGTTCAATTAAGGATTTACCTAGAAATTTTAATTCATAACCAATTGGTGATTCTGCCGGTGTGGATTTTAAACCTGTAAAATAACCTCCTCCATTTGGAGCCATTGATTGTACTTTGTCAATTCCTCGTAAAATAAAATTATTATAACCTAAAATATTTTTACCAAAAATCACAGAATGTGTTAAATGATATGCTCCTGCAGATAAATCACTCTTTTTCAAATAAAAATATTTCCCATTATCTTTTGTTGGTTCGAGAAGAAACTGTTTATTTCTATTACAGTTTATAATTGAAATTATTGCTATTACAATTAAAAGAAGTTTCTTCATATTAATCCTTTCATAACAGGTTCGTAAAAAGTCAAAAACTAACCGCCATGCTTCACGATGTTTCGTGCAGCATCGCTGAGGTCGTTGTTAATCCGATTGAAGATCCGGTTACTAACGGACTACTGACGGACAGAATACACAAAGATAAATTTATCATTTTAACAATATAATCTCTGTTGACAACCAGGCCATTGACTGGCGGTAAAAATTTCTTTTCATGGTTTTATCTTTCATCATATAAAATTTTCTCTAAAAAAAATTAGATTGTGTTAATTAAAAACCCCAGTCCAAGAACAATAATAATTATACTGTATAATTTATAAGCTTTTATATCCATTGCCAAAAATATTTCATAAGTCATTTTAACAGACTTTGATGATGCCAAATAAAATACCCCATCAATAAAAATAAATAGACTGACAATAGTTATATAAACTTCAAACCTGGCTTCAGTTCTATAAAAAAGTGCAAATAATGCCATTATTATTTCAATGATACCCGGAATAAAAAATAAATCATTATCTTTGATAATTGTCATAATTTTTCTAATAAAATCAGGTGAAAAAGCAATTAAAATCCCTATGCTTATAATTATTACACCAATAATAAAATAACAAACTGTCATAATTTACCTAAACATTCTATCTAATATTTTTCGTAAAAACGGAGTCTTAATTTCTATTGCACCATTTGGACACACTTCCTGACAACAATAACATCTTATACAATAATTGTAATCATATATTGGATAAGGTAATTTTTTCTTTTCCCATTTAATTCCGACAGGTTTTACGGGACAATGATTTATACATTCTCCACATTTAATACATTTTTGTTTTTTTATCTTAGGTTTCAGAGCAATAATATTTTTCAAAAATCTAAATTTCATTGCACTATTGTTTTCAAGACTTGGTCCTCGTTGCACATTGAAATTAGGTGCAAAAAAGTCTTCGATTTTATCCCCAAGAATTTCAATTTTATCTATTTTAAAATTCCCCAGTCCAAATTCATACCCAAAGTGATTTGTGTCAACTCTTTCCGGTTTCAAATTTATAATTTTACATGCAATTGAATCTATTGCAACCGGATCTTTTGAAATAATCAAACAATTTAATTTTTTTGGAGTACCTGCTGCCGGTCCATTTCCTTCCATTGCCATTACTGCATCCATTATGAAAAATCGTGGCTTTAGCATCAAATTGAGTTCAATTAACATTTTAGAAAAATCTGGAATAGATGGCAATTTGACATGAAACTCCGGTTTGAGTAAACCTGAAATACAACCAAATTGATTTTTTACGGCACC
>JAOZSG010000057.1:9798-11200 GCA_029939785.1 Fidelibacterota bacterium
TGATTCTCGTAAGATTATGTGTCTTAAATTTTGGAAGACTAACAAGTCCATCATTTTGTCCTATTACTTTAGCAATAGTGAATTGCTTATGAATTCGACCTTTAGGATATGAGAGAGTCTCTTTTTCTTCAAAATCAACAAAAGGAATATTAAGATCGTTTGAAACTTTTGCTAATCCTGAAATTTTGGCTATTTTTTTTGTACTACCTTTAGGAGCAGAATCACCATAACTCAAACTAATTCCATATTCCTGAAAAATTTTTCCGACTGCCCGAAATACTTCCGGATGGGTTGTTACACAATCTTCCGGACGATGAAGTCCAAGTAGATTTGGTTTGAGAAGAATTTTTTCATTTTTATGAAAAAAATTCTCCATACCTCCGAGTAAATTAATCCCTCGTTTTACAGCATTATATACTTCTTCAGGATTATAGGAATTGCATCTAATCAGCGCAATTTGAGAATTCTGCATATTTATTTATCTTCTTTTTTTCTACTTTTTTACCTTCTATAATAAGAACAAACTCACCACGAGGTTTTGTATTCGTAAAATAGTCAACCAGTTCAGAAATATTACCACGATGAAATTCTTCATACATTTTTGTCAATTCACGTGCTGCAACTGCTCTTCTATCACCAAAATGAAAAAGTAATTCAGAAAGAGTTTTAACTATTCGTTGAGGACTTTCAAAAAAAACCATTGTCCGCTCTTCACTACTTAGTTTTTCCAATTTAGTTTTTTTACCTTTTTTCTTAGGTAAAAATCCTTCAAAACAGAATCTGTCTGTTGGAAATCCAGATGCGGTAAGTGCAGTGAGAACAGATGAAGCTCCCGGAATCGGGATTATTTGAATTCCTTTTTGTGTGGCTGAGGAAATAAGTCTATAGCCAGGGTCACTTATAGTGGGAGTTCCGGCATCAGAAATTATGGCAATATTCATTCCTGATTCCAATTTATTAACCAGTTCAGAACTACGTTTTTCTTCATTATGTTCAAAATAACTGACTGTTTGTGTATCAACAACATAATGTTTTAACAAAATTCCTGAATGACGAGTATCTTCAACACCAATTAAATCAACGTCTTTTAGTACTTTTACAGCTCTATATGTAATATCTTCCAAATTACCTATTGGTGTTGCAACTATGTATAATTTTCCTCTATTCATGGTTTCAAAGATAAGAAATTATTACGAATTTCCTGAGGATTATTATTTAATAGTCAATAATCACTTTAATAAAAATGGCGGAAATATTATGGAAGAATTACTAAATGCAAATTCTGACAACCCATTTATCATCAATTCAAACCTGGTATTTTACATGAAGAGCGTCCCGTGCTTCTTCCCACATAACACCCGAATTATATTGATTTTTCAGAAAATCATACATTTTTGCAGAA
>JAOZSG010000057.1:11300-12691 GCA_029939785.1 Fidelibacterota bacterium
GCTGCATTTTCACGCACTGTTGTACGAATTGGCAAATGTGCCATTTTTAAAGCAAATTCAGGATTTGCCGGAGAAAACAGACCAAAAAATTCTGTTGTTAATTATGCATCGATCATTTCATAGTCAGGATTATTGGTAGGATCACTGGTTTCTGGTGGTAACATTCCTTCTCTCATCAAATCAAAAGCACGTTGATTTGATACCCAAAGAAAATTTTCTTCTTCAACCTTGATATGTTTCATCCAACCATCTGCATCAACACAACTTTGGCTGATTGTATTTCTTCCTGGGCATTTTTTACATCTTCAACAGATAATTCTGCATTTGCACCGGATGCAACGGCGATACTATTTTCGCCATGTTCATCCACAAAAATTAAAGCTACACCCGATGATTCTTTTTCATCAGTAATGACATTTTTGATATCTATACCATCTTTTTTAAAACCATCAATTGTCTGCTGCCCAAACATATCATTGCCAACTCTGGCAACAAAGGTAACATTACCACCGGCACGTGCTGCAGCGACAGCCTGGTTTGCACCTTTTCCACCAGCCGCAGTATCAAATTTTCCACCAAGAATTGTTCCTCCCAGTTTTGGAATTCTTGGCATTTTAATTATCATGTCAGTATTAGAACTTCCAATTACGACAATACTCATACTTTTATCCTTCCATTATACTTTACCATTTTCATCTGTTACAACTGCAGTTAGTTCCCAACCACCAGTTCCCTGTATCACTTTAAACAGAAATTCATTATCACCTTTTAATAATTTGATGTCAATTTTTTCATCCATGATATTACAGCCACGAAAAACATTATTTTCAAAGATCTGTTCACCGTTTTGCCATATTTTCACACCATCATCAGAACCAAGCAATAGATATCCCTTTTGCAATTTATTAGACTTAATATTTGTCTTTGCATAAGCAACTCTATTTTCTCCACCAAAGATATCATGAAAAACTAAATTGGTTTTATTCTATCCATCTTCACCAAGTATAATTTTTCTCCATTCAATTTGACTATTTTCTGGTAGGAATTCATGATGGATCAAATCTTTAGTTTCTATACTTTCTTTTTTAAATGGACCACATATTTTCCATTCTTTTACAAACTCATTAATTTGGGGAGCCTTTACTGTAATTTGTGTCATTTCTTCTTCTGAATATTGATAATCATCAGTTACTTCTTCAACTTCCCAACATTTTTCTGACTTATTAATCAGCAGATTTTTTTGAGGAATCAAAAAATATTCCTGACCATTTTTATTTACTATTTTGCCATCATATTTTTGTACAAGTTGACGTGTTAATTTTTCACAAACTGCTATCAATTCAGAAAAATTGTAATCTGTAAATGAAAACTTTACATTATTTTCCAAAGCA
>JAOZSG010000361.1 GCA_029939785.1 Fidelibacterota bacterium
TTTCCTCTCTGATTTTGAAATGAATAGAATATTACAATCATCTATTTCAGTTATATTTGAAATATATCGGATTTCAACTATTTTGTTTTTTATTTTTTTTGATGAATATAATTTTTCCAGAGTATCATCAAACGGATTATCTCCAATAATGGAAATTATAAAAGGAACTGTTGTATCATTTACTGCTGATTCAGTCGGCCAGGTTATAAAATTTGCAAATTTTTCCATATATACAGATTTAATCCTAAATTCCGTATTTTGTGATAAACATAGAACTTGAAAAACAAAGCAAGTTATAATTGCAACTTTTTTAAACATTAAATTCCTTTTATTAATCATTAATCATTAATCTTGAAAACTATGAATTAATAAGAGATTTTTAAGATTGTTTTATATAGTTAAATTTTATAACAAAACATTCATTATTCAGAATACTAAAAATATTGATGTTTGTCAATGGATAATTCCGATGATTTCTAATAGTATATTCTTTGATTTTTCTGTAAAATAATTTTTATTTTCACTTTTTATTATGTTAAATCACAATTTAAATCAATCTCATTAATCTAATAAATTTTAAAATACTGAATAGTTTATTATTATGTAGTGAATCGACTATGTCGATTCTTGCATTGAGTCAGTCAATGCACTCCAAGATAAAAATCTTCTTTACTTAATGAACATTGTGTATTATCTGCACGTCAGTAGTGGGATTTACAACGATCTTAACGGTGCTACGCAAAACATTATGAAGAATAATAGCGGTTAGTTTTTGATTTTGTACAAATCTGTCAATATTAAAATATTTCATTTTTTATGAAACATTTTTCAGTCGAATTATTTATTACTAATGATTGTTTTGAAAAAAATGAATTATTATTAAGTAAATAATTTTATTTTTTGATTATATGAATTTTAAAATGGGTTGATTAAATTCAGGGTTGAAAAGTGTGGCACTATGAAATGAATTTGTTCTAATAACTTTGGAGAAACCAGATGAAAAAAATATTATTATTAATTATTACGGTTATTTTTATTGCGGGCTGTTCTCAAAATGTTGGTATAAGAGTTGACCCTGAATATAATCCTGAAGTGAAGATTATCAGTGATCAGAATTATCCGGAAATCAGATCCTCTGAACTATTTACCAATCTTAGAATTGAAGGTAAAGGTTATCCGATATTAAGAAAAGATGACAAGGAAACTATAAAGCTTCCAAGCAAATATCTTAAGAAAATAAAAAAATATAATATTAGTGTTAAAAACGGAGACTTTTGGGATTTTAATTTTAGTAAAGATGACAAAATTCTCACAGTTACACCCAAAACCTATAATCTATCAATTACATTATTAAGACAAAACCCAAAGAATTATAATAATAACAGACCTTTTCTCAGAGATGATATAAAAAATGTTACTGTTTACTACAAAGATGAAGTATTAAATAGTACCAGATATTTTTCAAAACTTGACAGACCGGATAAATTAAATTTAAAACTTCCGTCTTTACAAGAAGTGAAAATGGATGATTATTATATCGAAATTACGATTCCCGGATATGAACCATTTAAAAAATCCCTTATAAATATTGATGACAATAAAATAATGTTAAAATTAAAATCAGGCATGATGCAATTAAATTTTGTTAATCTTGAAAACAGTATCTTTGTTCCGCGATATATAGAAATGATAAATGCAAATAATGATTTAGAAAAATACACAATAACCGAATTAATGACGGGTATTTCTCTATTTGATATAGAACTTCCTGTGAAATTATTTGGTATAAATAATAGTTTTCAATTATTTGATAAAAATGGTGATATACTGGATACTCTGGTATTAACAAATACTGGTATTTTTGATATTCTTTATAAAGAAAAAATCAGAGAGTTACCCATTGTTTTTTATGATATTTCCGAAGGTTTACCAAACATAAAAGAGTTTGAAAACTGGCTAACAAAAGCAGAAAATGGCAGTGAAGGTGTATTTCTTTATGTAACCAATGGATACGAAAAAATATATAACAATAACCCAGGTGAACTTGAAAATGTTAAGAATAGAATTCACAGAATAAATCCAAGAACCAGTAATGTGTTGGAAGCTTTATCAACTTTTAAGGATAAATTTTTAAGTTCTAAGTTCAAAACACAATTTGATAATAAAAAAGTTTATGGAAATAAATTAAATCCTAAATATTATATTTTCCTATCAGATGAAAATGCTGATCGTTTACTTTATGCAATTGACAGATTTGTAAAACAATTTGATGAACTTGAAATTTCAAAAGAAGACACAGTGATTTTTACAAATAAAAAAAATCAGGATTTCATAAAAAAACTTGAGAAAAATAATATAATAGTAAAGACATTATAAACTAATCGTCAGAAAAAATATTCAGGTCAAACTCAAATCAAATTGAATCTGAAAACATATAACAATAAAAAAAACAATCCCGGAGGATTCATGCATTCTACAAAAAAAATACTCATATTTCTTACATTATTACTATACTTTTCATCATTATCTGGTGAAAATGTTATAGGGAAAATTCCATTAACCATTCCAGTAAAATATCAAATTCCGATAACTTCTGATGACATGAAGATAGATCTATCTATTGTTCCTGATTCGGAACGAATGACATCTATTTGGGAAGTTTTTTCAGATAGAGAAAATAATCCGACTTATTTTTCTGATTCGACTAATAATCAGTTTAAAACATTGAAGTTTCTTGATAGTTATTTTGTTGTCGAAGAAAAAGGTGATTTTGTTCATCTCGTCAAAGATGAAAACTTCATACGTAATGTTTTTAGTAATTCTGCTAAAGATTTTGGATGGATTAAAAAGAAGAATTTATTATTGTGGAATCATGATCTTGTCACAAAACAAGGTCGAATCAATCGCAAAGCAATGATTTTAAATACTGTTGAACAATTGAAAGCAGAAAATAAAAATGATAAACCTGATATTGTAGCATTTAAACAAGGTCCTGGAGCATCTGCAAAATTAACCGGTGAAGAATCGCAACTTTTCCAATTCTTTTATATTTATAAAGTTTCTGAAGATGGGAAATCAGTTTTACTCGGAAAAAATAGTTTTTTCGGTACAACTACAGTTAAAAAAGTGATAAAAGGTTGGGTTCCACGTAGTCGATCTATTTTCTGGTTTAATAGGTTAGCCATAGAACCAAACTGGGAATCAGAAGCTGTAACTGAAAGAAAAAATGGTCAAAAAGCCACATTTTTTGCTGATAAAGGTTCAGCTGAATTGTTCAAAAACAATATTGATATTGCCTCTGATAAAATAATTTGGAATAACGATCCGGTTAGTACAAAAAGGCTAATAGGAGAATGGCGTCGCTTTCCTGTATTACGTAG
>JAOZSG010000058.1:0-8686 GCA_029939785.1 Fidelibacterota bacterium
TGCTCCTTGTGATAGTGATGTGGAAGGTGGAACATTTGCTGATGTTCAATTGAATGGAGTATTATTAACTGAAGGTACATGGTTTTTTTATGTTACTTCCAGTATTACATGTGATTGGGTTCTTGCTCGTAGTGACTCAGTGGCTATACGGCATCACCCGGTTTTCAATGCTTATAATTCAGCATTCGGAGCTGGAGCGTGTTTAGATTATGATGCAGATGGCTTATTTGATCAGGATGATGGTAGTGGAACAAATGATGATAATGTAACATCTATGTATCTTGAATCAGGTGGTGGTGTGAGTAGAGACGGTACATGGAGTACTACAACCAATACAGATAATGTAAAGATTCATTGGGAAGTTGATGATGTAGATGATAATGCAAATGTAAAAATATATTTGAGTACAACAGATGGAATAATTGATAAAGCTACATTAATATCAATTGCTACCCAAATAAGTCCTGATACACTTTGGGAAGAAGGAGTTGGTTCTCAATATTGGACTTATGATATTTGGAGTGATGCAACTACTTATGAAACTGCCGGCGATTTTTATGTATATCTTTTAGCTGATGATGGAAAAAATTCCAATGTATATCAAATGAAAAATCAAGCAGGAACAAATTTACAATTAAAAATTAAACATTACCCTCAAATGGCATTTCAGGATCTGGATAAAATAGGTGTACTTTACGAGGCAACAGATGGAGGTAATGTAAATTCAGTTGACATAAATACCAATGATTATCAATATATAAACATAAATTGGGGTGAGACTATTGATGGCGATAAAGATGCTGATGGAGACTTAACAATAAAATTATATATGAGTGATTTAACACCCGGTAGTGGTGGAACTGCAGGATATAATGATAATGTAGCAAGTGTGGATACTACATTATTACCGGCAGATGCAATAAATGATCCTACTCATACTGTTCATATTGCAACAATTATAGACAATGCTGATGACAGAACTGACAATCAATATATGTTTGATGTAAGAAATTCAGGTTTAGCAGCAGGAACATATTATATTTATGGTATTATTAGTCAAAACGGAGATGCACAGGTTGTCAAATATGAAGGTAGTGCAATATTTACAGACAATACTTTTACAATTGCACACGGTCAATATTTATTACCGGAAAATCCCCCTGAAGGTGAAGTAGTAAATCTTAGTTCTACAGATAGATATGAGATACGTTGGAATGGTTTTGAAAAAGGTGGTACTGCTACAGATATGCGTGTAGGTATTTTTATGGTTCCCGAAGGTGCGAGTATTACTACAGGTGGTACTTTTGATTCTGATGCTGCTCATCATGTTGATGGATATTGGTTAACATCAACGGGTACCGGTCAATCTATTATTCTTGGTGCTAATGCACCATTAGGAACAGATGGTAAATATGTCGTAGATTTTGGTGCAATAACTACTGATATAAATGGTGATGCTGTTTTACCAAGTGGTGATTACGATGTATATTTAACATATACAGATGATGCTGATTTTACTGATGCTGCTGATGATTATTGCGTGAAAACAGATGGAATTTTACATATTACATCTTTTGCCGATCAAAACACCAGTTTTGAACTTTCACCAAACAGGGTTACAGCAATTAAAGGTGATACACTTACCTTTGATATTTATGCAACAGATGGAGGTGGTGCAAATGACAAAGCTATGTTTGTTTCGGTATTTCTGAATATACCATCTGCAAAATTTAGCGTCCTTGATCAGGATGCAAGTGTAGCCGGAATTCAACCATGGTTAGATGAAACAGCAAATTTTAATGGTACAGAATATCTTGATACTGTTTATACTAATGGTAGCAATTATTATATAGATCATGTTGAATATGCATCCGGTGGTGATGCACTTGCAACCTTGCTAAAAATTGGGACAATACAACTTGTTGTAATAGATAATTATGATAATGATGCATTGGAGACACATGAAATTACTTTTAGTACATTGGGAGCAAGAACAACAAGTATTGTTGAAGAAGATAATAATACACTGTCAACAACTGTTCCTGCATTAGCTGCAACAATTGAACTTGCAACACCAGGAAAAATTACAGGAAATATTGAAATTTATGGACGAACAGCAGAAGGTCAGGTTGTAGATATTTATGTATGTCCACAGGGTTCATTTACTCAGGTTACTGACAGTGATTTTCTAACAGCAAATGGTTTAGCCAGTGCAACGGATATATTACAATATACACTTGGTGCAGGAGGTTCTTATGAAATATTAAGAGTTCCAACCGGAACTTATGACATAATAATTCATAAAGATGGATTTCTAAATCAAAGAATTGAATCTCAGATTGTACAATCATTATCAATAACTAATGTCGATTTTGAAGGTGATGATATGCTTTTGAGTGGTGATTGTGCGGGTTATACAGATGCAAATGGCAATGTAATCCCGGATAATCAGATCGATGCTGCTGATTATAATGCAATTAGTTCTGCTTTTAATTCTACTCCGGGAGACGCAAACTGGAATGCATATTGTGACTTTGATGGTGATGGTCATGTGTTCATATCAGATTTAAATGCTGCTTCACGTAATGCAGGATCAGGTGAAGGTGTACTATATAAAAAGGTAGATTATAAGGGAAATAACAATAATGCAGATATAAAACTCATCAAAGATGATGCAGGAAATTATATAGTAAAAGGTGAAAATCTTGCTAATGTACGTGCCTATGCTGCAAAATTAATTTTCAATACTGACGAATATGAAATAACTGAATTTATAGATGGACTTGATAGACATAATGAAACTTATAAATTCTATACAGTAGATGAAAATTCGGTTTATTTTGTTAGTGCAATATATGGTAATTATTCTGTTGAAAGTTATGATCTGGATCTCTGCAAAATTTGTTTGACTCCTAAAGTAAATAATCCAACAGAACCGATACTTAGTGATATTACTATAATTGATGCAAATAATTCTTCTGTAAATGCTCTGGGTGGTTCTAATATACTAAATAACGTACCATTGAAGTATGCTTTGGAAAAGAATTATCCGAATCCTTTTAATCCAACTACTACTATACAATATGCTTTACCAGAAGCAGGTAATGTCAGATTAATCGTATATGATTTATTAGGTAATAAAGTTCGCTCTCTGGTTGCAACAAACTTATCAGCAGGACGATACGAATCGATTTGGAACGCGTGTAATGATAGGGGCGTAAAAGTTAGTTCCGGAATATATTATTATTCATTGATTATAGATAATAAGAAAGTTAATACCAAGAAAATGGTATTGATAAAATAAACAATCCCTATTTGTTAGAAAAAAAAGCCTTCCAAATTTTGGAAGGCTTTTTTGTTATGATAAAATCGTACAACAGGCATTTTGCAAATCAGGCCTTTGACTAATGCCTGTTAAAGCGTAAAAAACTTAGTCATATCACACACACTGTCAGACTTATTTTAGTTCTTAGCCTGTCGGCATAATAACTGAACGGTCAGGAATGACTGTGCTACGGAAATGACAAATCCCAAATGACAAATAACAAAGTCAAATTCAATAGGTGAAAGCTTATTGCTTTTCATTTTTCGTATTGATGACGACAATTATAATTCCCAGAAGGGTATAAATCAGTCAGTGGCGGGATAGTATCCCTTCAGGATTTAACACTAATACATACAAATATTTATTTTTATTCGCGTCTATTAGCGTTCATTCGTGGTTGATAATTTTTTTTACTTTTCAAATGATAATAAACTCAAACAACTATAAATGATTAATAAAACAATTTAATCTTCACCAATCCGGAATTCTGAATTTGGGATTTTCTTATCACTTCAGCATTCTAATACTCAGGTTTAACCAATTTCTTCCAAGTTTTAAAACTAATCACTAATGGTTAAGAAGAATATATTTTCAATAAATTAAATGATTTTTAAATAAATCGAAAAAAAAACTAAAGACTTTGATATACGCACCGATATTACTTGTAGATTCTTTGAAAATCCGAATTTAACATAGTATTAAAAATTTCAAGAATGGATTTTTTTGAATGTAATTTTATCAAGTTACAAGGATGTAATGAAAGGAGATAAAATGAAGTATAGACCAAGTGTTATGAAAATTATTGACAAGAAGGTAAAGGAAAAGAAATACAACAACACAACTCAAAACAAGGAGGTTGAAATGAATGTCTTTAGGAAAATAAGTGTGTTTATCTTTTTACTCTTATTTATAGGTAGTACTGCCTTTGGTGCAACAGTCGCATTGACACCATCAACAGTACCGATTGGAGCCTATCTTAATGGTTCTGATGGTGATCAATATTTTATGCAATGTCTTAAAATTACTCTGGCAGAAGATGGTGGTGGTGCATATGCCAATGGTGAAGATATCATCATTACATTACCGACGAGTATGACTATTGCAGATGTTGATGATGATGGTTCGTATGAGGATGAAGTAAGTGTAAGTTCAACTGTAGCAGTAGCAGTTGCACCTACCGTCGAAGCAGCAGGTGCTGCAACTTCAACAACTATTACTATAGATCTTGCTACAGGAGGTGCTGCGGCAGCTGGTGATATTATAGTAGTATTTTTTCCAGTTTTAATCCCAAATACTGTAACAGATGGATTAACTGAAACTTATTCTTTTTCTACAACTGGTGGAGATGAAGAAGCAAGTTTTACTACAACTACAGTTACTTATGAAGCAGATCAATTAAGTTTAGTAACTTTTGCTGCTGCTTATAATGGTGGTGATGCATCTTCTGATAAAGGTGATGTATATCCTGCTGCTGTTCAAGCTGTAACTGCTGCATTACCGGATTGGATTGAAGATCAATCATCCGGTGCCGTAGATGCTGTTGAAAACGGTAGTAGTAACTGGGATGGAATTACTTTGGATAATGATGATGATGCTACTGCCGGTGGTACTTTGGCAGATGCAGAAACTCAATTTTATTTATGGGCTTCAATGGATTCAAGCTTATTAAAAGTAAGTGAAGTATCCAATGGACACAGACCAATAGTATATCTCGCTGGTGGTCAACCAACTCGAGCAAATGCTATTGCTGCAACTGGTGGTGCTGGTGCACGATGTGACAGTGATATTGAAACAGGTACTTTTTCTGATGTACAATTAAATGGATCTCTATTAACAGAAGGTACATGGTATTTTTATGTAACATCTTCTGTAACTTCTGATTGGGTAATTGGAAGAAGTGATTCAGTAGCGATTAAACATTACCCTGTTTTTAATGCTTATAATGATGCAACAATTGCGGGTGTAATATTTGATTATGATGCTGATGGTCTTTTTGAACAAAATTCTGGTGATGCCAACCCGGCAAGAGATAATCAAACAGTTATGTATCTTGAATCCGGTGGTGGTGTTGGTGCTGATGGACAGTGGGGTTCTGCGGCAGCTCAGGCTAATACTGATAATGTAAAAATTCACTGGGAAGTGGATGATGTAGATGATAATGCAAATATAAAAATATATACATGTACAACTGATGGTATTACTGATAAAGAAACTTTATTGGCAAACGTCAGTACAGTACAAATTAGTCCTGATACATTATATGAAGAAGGTATAAACTCTCAATATTGGACTTATGATATATATACAGATGCTACAACTTATGAACCTGCAGGAACATATTATATATATGCTGTTGCTGATGATGGAAAACATTCAACTGTATATCAGGTTCAGGATGATGCAGGAACAGATTTTCAATTATATGTAAAACATTTTCCATATCTAGAGTTTCAGGATCTTGATCTTGTAGGTGCATTATATGAACCAACAGATGGAGGTGATGCGAACTCAGTCGATATTAATACCAATGATTATCAGTATATATTGATAAATTGGGGACAGACTATTGACGGTGATATGGATGCAGATGGAGATATGATTATAAAACTCTATATGAGTGATCTTACTCCTGGTAGTGGTGGTACAGCAGGTTATAATGATGCTGTAGCAAGTGCAGATTCATCACTATTAGCTGCCGATGCAGTAAACGATCCTACACATACAGTTCATATTGCTACAATTATAGACAATGCTGATGGCAGAACTGATAATCAATATATGTTTGATGTAAGAAATTCAGGTCTTGTTGCCGGTACTTATTATATTTATGCAGTTATTACTCAAAATGGTGATGCTCAGGTTGTAAAATATGAAGGTAGTGCAACTTTTACAGATAATACTTTCACAATTGCACACGGTCAATATTTATTACCATCAACACCTCCACAAGGTGAAATAGTAAACTTAAACAATACTGACAGATATGAAATTAAATGGAATGGTTTTGATAAAGATGGTACAGCAACTGATATGCGTGTAGGTATATTTATGGTTCCTGACGGATCAGCTATAACAGCAGGTGCAAACTTTGATTCTGATGCTGCTCATCATGTTGATGGATATTGGTTGACATCAACCGGTACCGGTCAATCTATTATTCTCGGTGCTAATGCACCATTAGGAACAGATGGTAAATATGTCGTAGATTTTGGTGCAATAACTACTGATATAAATGGTGATGCTGTTTTACCAAGTGGTGATTACGATGTATATTTAACATATACAGATGATGCTGATTTTACTGATGCTGCTGATGATTATTGTATAAAAGCTGATGGTATGTTGCACATCACAACTTTTGCAGACCAGGTAACAAGTTTTGAAATATCTCCAAACCGTATAACTGCTGAAAAAGGCGATACTATATCATTGAATATCTATGCAGATGATGGTGGTGGAGCAAATGATAAAGCAATGTTTGTTTCTGTATTTTTGAATGTACCTGCTGCGAAATTTAGCGTACTCGATCAGGATGCTAGTGTAGCCGGAATCCAACCATGGTCAGATGAAACAACAAACTTCAATGGTACAGAATTTCTTGATACTGTATATACAGTTGGTAGCGATTATCACATTGATCATGTTGAATATGCTGCTGGTGGTGATGCTATTGCTACATCTTTGATAATCGGTACTATTCAACTTGTTGTCACAGATAATTATGATAATGATGCTTTAGAAGCAATTAATGTTACTTTTAATACATCCGGTACCAGAACTACTGAGATTATTGAAGAAGATAATAATGTGTTATCTACTTCAGTTCCTTCAATCGCTGCAACAATTGAACTTGCAACACCTGGAAAAATTTCAGGTAATGTTGAAATGGAAGCTAGAAATCCAGAAGGTGAAACCGTAGATATCTATGTATGTCCTGAAGGTTCATTCACACAGATTTCTGATCCTGAATTTTTGGAAGCAAATGGTTTGACAAGTGCTACAGAAGTATTGACATTAACACTTGGAGCCGGTGGCTCTTACGAAGTGCTAAATGTACCAACAGGTATATATGATGTTATTGTTTACAAAGATGGATTTCTTGGACAGAGAATAGAATCTCAGACAGTACAACCACTTTCTGTAACCAATGTGGACTTTGAAGGTTCTGATAAACTTCTCGCAGGTGACTGTGCAGGTTATACAGATGCAAATTCAAATGTAGTACCGGACAATCAGATAAGTGCTGCAGATAATAGTGCAATTAGTACTGCATTTAATTCTTCAGCTGGTGATGTAAACTGGAATGAATATTGTGACATTGACGGTGATGGTCTTGTATGGGTAGATGATTTGAACTGGACTGTTAAAAACACTGGAAATGGTGAAGGTGTACTTTATAAAAAGGTTGACTATAAAGGTAATAATAATAATGCTACAATGATGCTTGTAAAAGATGAAGTTGGTAATTATATAATCAAAGGTGAAAATCTTGCAAATGTTCGTGCTTATGCAGCAAAATTATCATTCAATGCAGAAGATTATGAAGTTACAGAATTTGTTGACGGTCTTGAAAGACATAATGAAACATTTAAGTTCTATCAATTCGATGACAATTCAGTATATTTTGTAAGTGCAGTACGAGGTGAATCTTCAGTTGAAAGCATGAATCTTGAACTTTGTAAAATTGTATTAACACCCAAGGTAAATGATCCTGTTGAACCAACACTTGTATCAGTATCTGTTATTGATGCATATCAATCTGAGGTTAATGTTCCTATTAGCAGTCAATCATTGAATAGTGTACCAACAGTATTCTCACTTGAAAAGAATTACCCAAATCCTTTTAATCCTACTACTACTATTAAATACGCACTCCCAGTAGCTGGAAATGTAAGACTGGTTGTATTTGATCTTCTTGGAAATAAAGTACAGACTTTAGTATCAAGTAATCTTAAAGCCGGAAGATATGAAGCTGTTTGGAATGCACAGAATAGTGCAGGAATAAAAGTTAGTTCAGGTGTTTACTTCTACAGATTAATGTCAGATAATAAAGTTATTGATACCAAGAAAATGGTATTAATGAAATAAAGACACATGTAAATCACGACTGACTAAAGACGAAAAAAGCCTTCCCTCGGGAGGGCTTTTTTTATGCGGATTATCATATCAATCAACTAAATTCCCATATTACATGAACTTAAGGTTATTTTTGTGACATAGGCATTTTGCAAATCAGGCCTTTGACTGACCTGCCTGTGAAAACTGTGGTGAATCGTAAAACCCCTAATCGTTCTATATATGCAGAGTAGTCTTAGTTCTTAGCCTATTGGCATAAGAACTATACGGTCAGGAATGACCGAG
>JAOZSG010000058.1:8786-12680 GCA_029939785.1 Fidelibacterota bacterium
TAAAATTAAATATTATTTTGAAAACACTTGAATTAGATTTTTTTTATAATTATTTATATTACGAAGAATAAAAATAATTATAACTATTTTGGTGGATGTATGAAAGAATATATTTTATCAAACGATGAATCGAGAAAAGTTGATAATTTTGCAATTAACAAGTTAAATATACCAGGTATTAGATTAATGCGAACAGCAGGAAATTATGTTTCTTTGAAAGCAAAGTTATTTTTAAAACAAGTACCTGGAAGCAGGATTGATATTTTTTGTGGTACAGGAAATAATGGTGGAGATGGTTTTGTTTCGGCAATTGATTTAGTTGATATGGGTGCGTTTGTTCATGTCTGGATTGCTGGCGATCCGGATAAAATACAAGGTGACGCATTATATTTTTACGAAAAATGTATTGAAGAACATGTGAATATTCAGATTATTGATGATGAAAATAAGTTGCATTTTCTTGATGATCTAAACGAAACAGATATTATAATAGATGCTCTGTTAGGGACAGGTTTCAACGGAGAGGTGAGAGGTGTAATAAAAGATATTATTAAAATAATCAATAGTCTTGAACACCCAATTAAACATCCTGTATTATCTGTTGATATTCCTTCAGGTATTAATGGTGATACCGGGGAAGTTGGCGGTGTAGCTGTTCAGGCCATGAAAACTGTTACAATGGGTTTTTTAAAACGTGGATTGTTATTTAATGAAGGGAAAAAATATGCAGGAGAGATAATTCTTGCTGACCTTGGATATCCACCTGAAAGTTTTTCTGTTTTGGAATCAGAAACCTATCTGTTTCATAAATTTGATCTAACGGATATGTTTCCTAAGATAGATGAAGATGCATACAAACATTCAATGGGTAAAATTCTAGTTATTGCCGGATCGCCTGGAATGACAGGAGCCGCAACTCTTACTTGCAAGGCAGCACAAAGAAGTGGAGCCGGATTAGTTGTGAATGCAATTCCTGAAAGTTTGAATTCAACAATGGAAATAAAACTTACAGAAGCTCTGACTTTACCAGTGAAAGAATCCAAAGATAAGACTTTTATGAAAGAATCTGTTGATGATATAAAAGAAAAAATTGAATGGTGTGATATTGTGGTTTTTGGCCCGGGTGTATCTGATAATAATAATGTAAAAGAATTTGGTTTGGAATTGGTTAAAAGTTGTCAAAAACCAATGATTATTGATGCAGATGGATTAAGGATTTTTAAAGATAATCTCAATCTGATACTTAGTATTAAGGATTTAATTATTACACCTCATATTGGAGAATTGTCAGATATAACCGGAGTTTCAATTTCTGAAATTAAGCGGGATAAAATTGAATTTTCAAAAGCATTTGTAAAAAAATATCCTTGTGTTTTAGTTTTAAAAGATGCTCATACAATAACTGTTGCTCCCGACGATACAACAGCGGTAAATTCAACAGGAAATCCCGGACTGGCGACGGGTGGTACAGGAGATGTGCTGACAGGTATGATCGCTGCATTTTATGCTCAGGGACTTTCATCTTTTGATGCTGCAACTGCTGCTGTAGCAATTCATGGACTTGCAGCAGATGTTGATCGTGAACGTTTTGGAATCAGAGGTATTATAGCAAGTGATATTGTTGAATTGATTCCTCAGGTATTGAAAGAATATGATAGGATTAGGTAAATGAAAATAATATTATTGAGAATTCCAATTGTACTTTATTCATTTTTGGTATATTTTATGTCTTCTTTAGAATTAGACCGTATTCCAAAATTTACAATTCTTGGGTTTGATAAATTAATACACCTTACAGAATATTTCGTTTATGTTGTTTTTATGCTCATCGCACTTGAGACTTTTGAAAAAATAAAGACAAAAAGACAAATGATTTTCATTGCAATATTGATTTCAATGCTCTTTGGAATTAGTGATGAAATTCATCAATATTTTGTACAAGGAAGAAGTTGTTCTATTTTTGATTTTATTGCAGATTCACTTGGAATTATTATTGGAGTAATTTTGTTTCCAAAAATACAAATTATTTTTAAATTTGTGCATGATAATTTTATCAAAACTAATAATAAATAATTTTGCAATAATAAAATATATAGCAATTAATTTTAATAATGGATTTACAACAGTCACCGGTGAAACCGGAGCGGGAAAATCAATTATTATCAATGCAATCCATCTTGCAATGGGTGAGAAAGCAGATATTTCCAAAATTAGATCCGGTTCTGATCAATCAGAAATTGAATGTGTTTTTACCTTTGATAATCTTCCTGAAAATTTTCAAAAATTCATTGAAATACACGATATTCCTCTAATTAATAACCAGTTAGTCTTAAAACGAAAATTATTTTCATCCGGAAGATCTACAGCCTGGATTAATAATAAAACCTGTTCAAACTTAATATTAAAACAAGCAGGAAATTTCCTCGTTGATCTGCATGGTCAACATGCTCATCAATCATTGTTACAGGAAGAAAATCACCTATCCTATCTTGACTCCTATGGCAAATACACAAATTTATTGGATAAAGTTCGCATCACATGGGAGAAAGTCGTTTACAATAAAAATAAACTTGATTTATTATTTGAAAAACAAAAACTGAATAAAGAAAAAAGAGAATTATGGAGATATCAGTTTGATGAGATTGAAAAAATTTCACCTAAAGAAAATGAAATAAATGATCTGGTAAAAGAGATCCGATTACTTGAAAATGCTGAAAAATTTATCCAGATAGCAAAAGGATTAACAAACCAATTATACGAAGGTGAAAATACATTTTATAATCAAATTCAAGATGTGATAGGGAAATTACAGGAATTAAATAGTATTAAAGATAGTTTTGGCGATTATCTGGAAAATCTTGAACAGACAAAGTATTTATTTCAGGAATTATCAAATGATCTAAATCATAATGCAAGTTCTGTTGAATATGATTCTTCAAGATTGGATGAATTGAATACCCGATTAATTTCTATTGATAAATTAGTGAAAAAATATGGACCGGAAATTCAAAATGTTTTAGAATTTCAGGAAAATCTAAAAATAAAACTTTCAGAAGATGAAAATCTTGATTTTGATATTAATGATATATCAAAAAAACTTGATCATGCAAAATCGGACTATTTATTATTTGCACAAAAATTATCAGCAGAACGGAAAAAATATGCAGTAAAATTTGAAAAAGCTGTTGAAACTTCATTAAATCGTCTTGGTGTAATCGGAAGTAAATTTAGTATAAAAATAAATCATATCGAATCCAATACCGGACTTTATGAGTTCGATGGGAAAAAATATAATTGTAATGAATTGGGAATTGATAAAATATCATTTCATATCAGAACTAATCCGGGAGAACCAATAAGCCCACTTGTAGATATTGCATCCGGAGGAGAAGTTTCCCGAATAATGTTAGCAATGAAATCTATCCTCGCAGCAGGAGATAAAATTCCAGTATTAATTTTTGATGAAATTGACACAGGAATTTCAGGCCAGATAGCACGTATAGTAGGAGAAGAAATGCGTAAACTTTCTAAATCCCACCAGATTTTATGCATTACTCATTTACCCCAAATTGCAAGTTTAGGAGATGAACATTTTGTTGTTAGAAAAGTTTCTGATGAAAAACGAAATACAACAGTAATAGAGAAGTTAGATAAAATCAATAGGATACATGAGATCGCAAAGTTAATCGGAGGGAAAGACATTTCAGAGTCAGGTTTATCACAAGCAAGTGAATTGATCAGTTAAAGTTATTTTATTTTATGATTGACGAAGTTAATAGAAAAAAACAAAATAGAATGGAGAAACATGATTCCAACAATTTCAATGTTTTATGGAATATTAGTTGCAATTTATTATGAGGATAGAGGGCGACATAATAAACCACATATTCATGT
>JAOZSG010000059.1 GCA_029939785.1 Fidelibacterota bacterium
AAAAGAAATTATTTATAATATTAATAAAGAAGAACCTGATACACAGATTAAAAGTACATTGGAAATTTTAGCAGCACAAATTGCTGTTTTAGAAGGATAATGTAAAATGTTGCAGTTTGTATTTCATTATGGAGAAATTATTGAAAACATTAAAAACAACTGAAATAAATCTTTTAATAATAAATATTGCAAAAGTATATTTAATTTTATAATTTATCGCGAAGTGGGTTGCAAACCCACTTTTTTATTTTTACAGGTATTTCAACATTAAGAAAATTAAATGGATAAGGTTAAAAAAATAGTAAAAAATATAGCAGAAAATCAAAAGTGTGAACTTATTGATTTTGATATACAAAATCGTAGTAACAGGAAATTTGTTAAAATAATTACAGATATTCCTAGTGGTGGTATATCTCTTGATCAGATTAGTAAACTAACCTCTCTTATTAATAATAATGACGAATTTAATGCCTGTTTTGCCAAAGAAGACTTTAGACTTGAAGTTAGTTCTCCCGGGCTTGACTATCCATTGAGAACGACAAGAGATTTCAAACGAAATTTGACCAGAAAAATAAGAATTTTCCACAATGCTGTTGATATAGATTCTCCGGTAGTTGGAAAACTTGAAACTGTACATGACAATGAAATAGAGATTATTGGAAATTTTGGAAAAACTAAAATCTTTATCAAAGACATTGATTATGCAAAAATAGAAATAGAATTTTAAAATAGTGGGAGAAATAAATTGATTAATCGGGACATAATTTCAGCCTTTTCAGCAATAGCTCGTGAAAAGAATGTTGACAGAGGAGAACTTAGTGAAATAATTGAACGAGTATTTTCCAGTTTAATAAAAAAGAAATATGGTGAAGAATCAGATTATGATGTTATTGTTAATATGGATAAAGGTGAAATAGAGATTTACCTGCATAAAATAATTGTAGATACTGTCGAAGATCCAATTTGTGAAATTAGTGTAGAAGATGCACGATTAGTGGAACCTGATCTTGAAGTTGGAGATCCTTATATTGAAATTATTGATCCTGCCAGTTTTGGAAGACGTCTAATTGCTAATGCAAAACAAATATTGAATCAACAGATTATGAAAGTTGAAAAAAATGTAATCTTTGAGGAATATGAAAATAAAATTGGCGAAATCATTATCGGAGACGTGCATCAAATTAGAAGAGATGCAATTTTTATTAATGTTGGTAAAGCTGAATTAAAAATGCCAAAAAATGAACAAATTCCAGGCGAAAGATATCGAAGAGGCGAATCAATCAAATTGATAATTAAAGATACAGTAATGACTACATCAGGTCCTGAAATTATTGTATCCCGTGCTGATAAAACATTTCTTCAGAGACTCTTTGAAAATGAAGTTCCTGAAATATATGACAATACAATTGAAATAAAGAAAATTGGAAGGCAACCGGGAGATCGTAGCAAGGTTATTGTACTTTCAAATGATCCAAGAATCGATGCTGTCGGTGCATGTGTTGGTATAAAAGGTAGTCGAATACAGGCAATAGTGAGAGAACTAAATAATGAAAAAATAGATATTATTAACTATAGTTCTGAACCTGAAATTCTTATAACCAGGGCTTTATCACCTGCAAAACCATATATGTTGGAAATTGATGAAGAAAAAAAATCTGTTCTGGCAATTTTTGAAGATGATAACATTTCTATTGCTATCGGAAAAGCAGGCCAAAATATTCGTCTGGCTTCTGAAGTTACCGGTTATAGATTAGATGCAATAAAGAGAAGTGATTATGAAGTAAACGAAAGTGATTCATTATATCTTGAAGATATTGATGGTATTACAGAGCATAACTGGAAATTATTATACTCTGTTGGGGTTGAAACTGCTGAAGAATTATTATCATCACCTAAAGAAGAACTTGTCGATATTAAAGGTTTAGGTGAAAAAACTCTCGATAAAATTTTCGAAGTAGTTAAACAGGCATTAAAAATTCAAAATGAAGAATTAAAAAAATTAGAAGAAGAAGCTGAAAAAGAACTGATTGAATCAGATGAATTTAAAGAAGGTTTCTATAAACCTACTGATCTTAATATTACAAAAGATGATTCAGAAAATTTATTAATATAATCCGGTAAAGAGGTATATGATCAAGGAAATAATAATGAAAAAGAAGCGTATTTTTGAAATAGCCAAAGAACTAAATATATCTCATATAGAAATAATGGATTTCCTTAAAAAGGAAAAAATTTCTGTTAAGACAATAATGGCTTCAGTTGATGAATCTGTTTATTTTAAAATATTAGGTGAATTTTCAAAAGAAAAGGATATTGTTGAACGTATCCATAGAGAAAAAGCTAGAAAAGAAGCTGAAGACAAAAGAAAATTCGAAGAAGAAGCACTTGTAAAAGCAGAAAAAGAGCAAAGTGAGTTAGTAGAAGAAGTACAGAATGCATCCGGAAACTTTATCGGATCGGCTGTTGATTATATTTTGGATTTTGGTAGAACAGTGAATATAATTAAAAAAGTTAAAAAGGTAGAAGTTCCCAAAGAAATTATAAAAAAGAAACCTGATGAAGTAACCGTTAAAAAAACTAAACCAATTATTTCTAAAAAATCGGAAACAAAACCAGATCATAAATTTACAAAAAAAGATACAAAAAAAGTAGATGACGAAAAAACTACACACCATCACTCAAAAAAAACAAAACTAAAAAGAATTGCAATTTCAGAAATTGAAGAAAAATTAGGTCACAAATCATCTGGACCGGGTAAAAAGAAAAAAGTAAAGAAAAAGAAAACCAGACAGGTCGATGTTCAGAAAGTTGAAGAAACACTACGTAAAACAATGGCACAGATTGATACAAAATCGACAAAGAAAAAGTATAAAAAAAGAATTCAACAGGTCGATGGTGAAGAAACTGATGTTAATATCTTAAAAATCAGTGAATTCGCAACAGTCGAAGATCTTGCTAAAAACATGAATATCAGTGCATCAGAAGTAATTTCCAAATGTATATCACTCGGAATGTTTGTTACAATAAATCAACGCCTTGATTTTGATACTATTACTTTAATTGCAGATGAGTTTGAATTTGAAGTTGAACAAATGAAACAATACGGTGAAGAATTATTAAAAATAGATGATTCTGAAGAAGATATTGAAAATGCAAAACCAAGACCACCAATTGTTGCAATTATGGGACATGTTGATCATGGTAAAACTACATTATTGGATTATATAAGAAAAGAGAATGTTGTTGCCGGTGAATCGGGTGGAATTACACAACATATTGGTGCATACCAGGTAGAACTAAATAGTAAACAAAAAATTACTTTTTTAGATACTCCGGGGCATGAAGCATTTACAGCCATGCGTGCCAGAGGTGCTCAGGTAACAGATATCGTTGTTTTGATCGTTGCAGCTGATGATGGTGTAATGCCCAGAACAATTGAAGCAATAAATCATGCAAAGGCGGCTGAAGTACCAATTATTGTTGCCATTAATAAAATTGATAAACCTGCAGCAGATATTGAAAGAGTAAAAAGAGAATTGTCAGAACACGGTATTTTGGTAGAAAGTTGGGGTGGAGATATCCAAACTGCTGAAGTTTCAGCTTTGACAGGACAAGGTGTACCTCAATTACTTGATTTATTATTACTTGAATCAGAAATGTTAGAGTTAAAAGCTAATCCAGATACTTTTGCAAGAGGAACTGTAATAGAAGCACGAATTGATAAATTACGTGGACCTATTGCCACTATTTTAATACAAAAAGGAAAACTAAAAATAGGTGATCCTTTTGTTTGTGGGGCTGCTTTTGGACGTATTCGTGCAATGTATAATGAACGGGATAAAAAAGTATTTGAAGTCGGACCATCTGATCCAATCCGTATAGTTGGCTTTGATATTGTTCCGGGACTTGCAGATGTATTCGCAGGTGTAAAAAATGAAAAAGAAGCCAGAAAAATTGCTTCTGAAAGACAAAAAATTCAAAGAGAACAACAATACAGACAACAAGATGCCGTTTTCTCTCTCGATACCATTTCTGCACAGATTGCACAGGGACAAATGAAAAATCTCAATGTAATATTAAAAGGTGATGTAGATGGTTCAATCGAAGCTGTTGCTGAATCATTGGGAAAACTGGGAAATAAGGAAGTAAGCGTTTCAATTATACATAAAGCTACAGGACAAATAACAGCAAATGATGTACTGCTTGCAAAAACCTCAAACGGAATTGTTCTTGGTTTTAATGTTGTTGCTAATCCCAAAATCAAGGAATTGGCAAAACAGGAACATGTTGAACTACGCCGATACAGAGTTATATATGAATTATTAGATGATATTAAAAGTGCACTCGAGGGTATGCTTACACCTGATAAAATAGAAGAAGAATTGGGACAGGTTGAAATTCGTGCCGTCATTAAAATTCCAAATGTTGGTAGTATAGCAGGTTCTTATGTTACTAATGGCATAATTCATAGAAATGCAATAGGACGCTTAAAACGTGACGGAGAAATTATTCATACAGGTGAAATTATTTCTCTTAAGCGATTCAAAGAAGATGTAAAAACAGTTAAAGAAGGATTTGAATGCGGTCTTAATCTTGAAGGATATAATGATTATCTGGAAGGTGATATAATTGAGGCTTTTGAATATAAATCTGTAAAAAGAAAACTTATTTAAAATAAATATGGCAAAAATAAGAAAAGAAAAAATTCAGGAAGAAATTCGACGTAAAGTTGGAAATATTTTTGTAAGGGAACTTAGTGAAGCTAAGATAGGATTTGTGACAGTTACGAAAGTAAAATGTTCATCCGATTTAACCATTGCCAAAATCTACTTGAGTATATTTGATAATAATCTTGAAACAAGAAATAAAAAGTTACAGAAAATTATAAAACTAACACCAAGAGTCAGAGGATTATTAGGAAGTAAAATAAGAATCAGATATATTCCCCAAATAAGATTTTATCTCGATGATTCACTTGATTATGTAGAAAAAATAGATCGACTTATCAATGAAGTTCATAAGCAAGAAAAGGATAATGAACATACAGATATCTAAAATATTAAATGTCTATAAACCGATAGGAATAACTTCCTATGATGTTGTAAGAAAAGTGAAAAAGACACTTGATTTTAAAAAAGTTGGGCATGGTGGTACATTAGATCCTTTTGCTGACGGAGTGCTTATTATATTAATAGGCAGAGGTGCTACAAAAAGGATGAATGAAATTTTATCGACATCCAAGAGTTATGAAGCGATACTGGAACTTGGTCAAAAAACTGATACAGGAGATCATACAGGAACTGTTAGTCAAACTTCAGATATAAAAGAAATAAATATTGATCAGATAAAAAAAGTAGTGGAAAAATTTACTGGCGAAATATCTCAGGTTCCGCCACAATATTCCGCAAAAAAAGTTAATGGTCAACCAGCATATAAAATTGCACGAAAAGGATTAGAAGTAAAACTTAAGCCTACAAATATTACGATTTATGATTTACATATAGATTTGTTAGGAACCGATAAAATTAAAATTACTGTTACCTGCTCAAGTGGTACCTATATTCGAGTATTAGGAGAAGAAATAGCAGAAACACTAGGCATGGTCGGGCATTTATCATCTTTGACACGAACTAGAATCGGTGACTATAATATTGAAGATTCTGTTAAATTGGAAAATTTGGAATCAGCACTTTCACAAGAAATAGAATTATTGCATCATCAAAATGAAGAATTTGCGGAGAATATAGAATAATGGAAGTTTTTTTTGGAATTGATACATTGCCAGGTCATTTCAGACATTCTGTTGTAACCCTTGGAGCTTTTGATGGTATTCATCTGGGTCATTCAAAGATAATATCCCAAACAATAAAAATTGCAAAACAAAGAAGTTCAAAATCACTGGTAATTACATTTAATCCTCATCCCCGATCAGTATTATCAGAAAAATTGAACAAAGGCATAGTTCCAATCCTAACAACACCAAAAGAAAAAATGAAGTTATTGGAAGAGAAAAAAATTGATGGTATTCTCTTTCTGGAAACTACTGCTGAACTTTTGGAAATTTCACCGGAAAATTTTATTAGAGATATTATTGTAAATCAAATTAGTGCAAAGGAAATTGTAATTGGCTACAATTTTAAATTTGGTAAAGATAGATCTGGCGATACTGATTTTTTGGGAAAATTAGGAGAAAAATTCGGCTTTTCAACGAAAATAATTGACCGTATTATGAATAATGAAAAGACAGTTAGTTCAACAGAAATCAGAAATCTGTTAACCGAAGGAAAAATTCAAACTGCCCAAAAATTGTTAGGCAGAGCATATTCCATTAACGGATATGTAGTTAGAGGAAGCGGACGTGGAACAGGTCTGGGATTTCCAACTGCAAATATTGAATTAAAAAAATTAAACAAGTTGATTCCATCAAATGGAGTGTATTTTACAAAGATATTACTTAGTGGAATTACACATTTTGGGATTTGTAATATTGGAATTAGACCAACATTTCATGAAAAACATATTACAATCGAAATACATGTTTTGGATTTAGATGGTGAAAATTTATATGGAAAAGAGATTGTTGTAATATTCCTGGAAAAAATGAGAGATGAGAGAAAATTTCAATCAATAGAAAAATTAAAAGAACAAATAACTTTAGATAAAAGTGAAGGTATTAAAAAAATCAAACAATATAATATGACAAATGGAGGATAAACGTTATGTCGATTACAAAAGAGAAAAAAAGTGAGTTAGTATCAAAATTTGGAAAAACAGAAACAGATTCCGGAGCAACTGAATCACAGGTTGCAATTCTATCAACGAGAATAAAAAATCTAACTGAACATTTTAAAGTTAACCCAAAAGATCATGCATCAAAAAGAGGTCTTTTAGTATTGGTTAACAGAAGAAAAAGATTACTAAAATATTTGAGACGAAGAAGCGAAGAAAGCTATAAACAGTTAATTGCTCAATTAGGTCTCAGAAAATAAGTCTTACAAAGGAGACACTTTGATAATAAAAGAAATGACCCTTGGTGGTCGAAAATTAAGCATTGAAACCGGAAGAATGGCCAAGCAGGCTAATGGTTCAGTTGTAGTCCGTTATGGAGATACAATGGTGCTGGTTACTGCTTGTGCAAACTTAGATGTTGAAACAACGATGGATTTTTTTCCACTACAATGTGAATACAAAGAAAAAACATATGCTGCCGGCAAAATACCCGGTGGTTTTATAAAAAGAGAAGGTCGTCCAAGTGACTATTCTATATTAGCCTCACGATTAATAGACAGACCAATCAGACCAATGTTTCCAGATGATTTTAACTGCGAGACTCAGATTATTGCAACATTGATTTCATCAGATGGTGAAAATCCTGCCGATGTTTTATCAATTGTTGGTGCTTCAGCTGCATTAGCAATCTCTAATATTCCTTTTTTAGGACCGATAGCGAGTGTAAGAGTTGGCAAAATCGGAGATGATTTTATCATTAATCCTACTAATGCTCAGATGGAAGAATGCAAAGTTGAAATCGTAGTAGCAGGTGATGACGAATCTGTATTAATGGTTGAAGGTGAATTGCAGGAAACAAGCGAAGATTTATTAGTAGATGCAATTGAAGCTGCACATGTGGAAATAAAGAAAATTATTGATCTTCAGAAAGAATTAATTGCAGAAATTAATCCTGTAAAAGTTGAAATTACACCAATAGTAAAACCTGAAGAGTTGGGTAAAATTATTGAAGAAAAAGCTGCTCCAAAATTAGACGAATGGCGTAAATTAGCTACTAAGTCTAAAAAAGAACGTGCTGCTTCAATAAAAGCATTTACAAAAGAAATGCAGGCTGAAACAGAAGAAGAATATCCTGATGATCAAAAATATGTCAAAGCCAAAATAGATGAGATTCTAAAAAATGATATGAGAAATAATATTGTTGAGAATCAAGTTCGTCTGGATGGTAGAAAATTGGACGAAATTCGTAATATAACCTGTGAAGTTGGAGTTCTTCCAAGAGTTCATGGTTCTGCTCTTTTTACAAGAGGCGAAACTCAAAGTCTCGGTACTGTAACTTTAGGTTCAAAATCTGATGAACAGATTATTGACGGTGCTGATAGAGATGAATATAAAAAGAACTTTTATCTTCATTATAACTTCCCTCCTTTTTGTGTTGGTGAAGTTGGGAGATTATTTGGTCCGAAAAGACGTGAAATTGGTCATGGAAATTTAGCTGAACGTGCATTAAAGAGTTTTATGCCCGATAGTCTTGAATTTCCTTATACTGTAAGAATCGTTTCAGAAGTTTTAGAATCAAATGGATCATCATCAATGGCTACAGTTTGTTCCGGCTCTTTAGCAATGATGCAGGCAGGTGTTCCAATTAAAAAAACTATTGCAGGTATTGCAATGGGAATGATCAAAGATGAAAAAGGTACATTTGTACTTTCTGATATTCTTGGTGCAGAAGATCATTACGGTGATATGGATTTCAAGGTTACCGGTTCAAAAGATGGTATTACTGCAATTCAGATGGATTTAAAAGTTAAAGGTATTTCTACTGATGTTATGCGTACTGCTTTGGAACAGGCTAGAAAAGGTCGTTTACATATTATTGGAATTATGGAAACTGCAATTGAGAAACCTCAGAATAATATTTCCAAATTTGCTCCAAAAATGCTGTCAACCAAAATTGATCCAAAATTAATTGGTGAACTTATTGGTCCTGGTGGAAAAAACATTAAGCGAATTCAGGAAGATAGTGGTGCAACAGTTGAAATAGATGACGATGGTACTGTATATATTTCCGGTATAGATTCTGATTCTGCTGAAAAAGCAAAAGAACTTATTATTCAGACATTAGCAAAACCTGAAGAAGGTGTAACATACAAAGATTGTAGAGTAACACGGTTAGAATCCTATGGTGCTTTTGTAGAATTAATTCCAGGTACTGAAGGTTTGTTACATATTTCTGAATATGCCTGGGAAAGAACTGCTGATATTACAAAAGTTTTAAAACTTGGAGATAAGGTTACAGTTAAGCTGAAAAAAATCACAGCTCCTGGAAAATTTGAAATAAGTAGAAAAATTCTTATGGAAAAACCTGAAGGTTATGTTGAACCACCGAAAAAAAGTGGTGGATTCAGACGCGATAATAGACGTGATAACAATAGATCAAGAAGATAACTAATTTCGATTAGTATTTTTAAATAGAGATTAAATAGATTGATCAAGGAAATTTTCAACCGAACTGTATTAGATAATGGTATCCGTATTATTTCTGAAAATATTGATACTGTTCATTCAGTTTCTCTCGGTTTTTGGATTTTGGCAGGATCAATCAATGAAAAAGAGCAGACAAATGGTATTGCTCACATGTTAGAACATATGGCATTTAAGCAGACCTCAACGAGGTCTGCTTTTGATATTGCCAATGATATTGAATCTCTTGGCGGTGTTATCAATGCTTATACAAGTAAAAATGTTACTTGCTATTATGTTCGATTGATGTATGAAAATTTAGAAGACGGTGTTGAAGTTTTAACTGATATTGTCAAAAACTGGAAAATTGATCCTATTGAATTTGAAAAAGAGAAAACAGTTGTTTTTGAGGAAATAAAAGATGTCGAAGATACACCTTCAGATATAATTTTTGATGATTATCATTTGCAATTATTTCCAGACCATTCTCTCGGAAGACCAATTCAGGGAACCAGCAATACTGTTAGGGATTTAAATCTCGAACAACTTCATGATTTTATTGACCATTTCTATACAGGAAATAGACTTGTTATTGCTGCTGCAGGACAAGTTGATCATCAGAAATTAGTCCAACTAGTAAAAAAATATACAAATGGTATGAAACCGGGTGATAATATTTCTAATCCTTCATCTATACCTTCAATAAAAGAATGGAACGCTGTAAAGCAAAGAAAAATCCAACAGGCACATTTAATCTTTGGTCGTAGAATTTTTCCAAAAAACGATAAAAGAATATATGCTTTATCACTCTTAAATGTTGTATTGGGTGACGGGATGTCTTCCCGATTATTTACAAATATTCGAGAGAAATATGGTTTTATATATTCCATATTTTGTTTTACGGAATACTATTTGAATGAAGGTGATTTTGGATTTTATATTGCAACTGATCCAACAAAAATTGAGCAAACTAAACGATTAGTATTCAAAGAATTAGAGAAACTTGCAATAACAGAGATTTCGTCAGATGAATTAAAAAAAGCGAAACAACAGTTCAAAGGCTCTGCAATGTTGCATCTTGAAAATATGCAATCCAGAATGGATCGTCTTGCAAAAATGGAAATATTTGAAAAAAAATTAATGACAATTGATGAATTATTAGATATAATTTCCAGTATTACTGCAAAAGAACTAAGGGAAGTTGCTGAGTATTTATTCAATGAAAAAATCTATGTAGAGACAAGAATAGAACCGGAATAATAAAAGTTAACCAATAATATCATCATCAACAAAGTTTGGTAATGTCACTTCCAATCTGGTATTAGCTTCCATCGCTCTTTTTATTGCAAATACGGCACCCTTATTTCTAGCCCAACTTCTACGCGAAATTCCATTATTTACATCCCAGGAAAGCATAGACTTAAGTCTTTTATCACAATCTGCAGATCCATCCAAAACCATTCCAAAACCACCGTTTATTACCTCTCCCCATCCAACTCCACCGCCATTATGAATTGAAACCCATGTAGCACCTCGAAATGAATCACCAATTACATTTTGAATTGCCATATCAGCAGTAAAACTAGATCCATCATATATATTTGATGTTTCTCGGTATGGAGAATCTGTGCCACTTACATCATGATGATCCCGTCCAATAACTATTGGTGCAGAAATTTTGCCATTTTTTATAGCATCGTTAAAAGCTTCTGCTATTTTTATTCTGCCTTCTGCATCAGCATATAAAATACGTGCCTGAGATCCGACAACAAGATTATTTTTCTTTGCTTCAGTTACCCATGTAAGATTATCACTGATTTGTTGGCTGATTTCCTTTGGTGCTGTTTTAAGCATTGTACTCAGAATTTCCTCAGCAATATGATCAGTTTTATCCAAATCTTTGGGATTAGATGAAGTACATACCCATCTGAATGGTCCAAATCCATAGTCAAAACACATAGGCCCCATAATATCCTGTACATAAGATGAATATTTGAACTTACCATCTTTATTTAATATATCTGCACCGGCTCTTCCGGATTCTAGCAAAAAAGCATTACCGTAATCAAAAAAGTACATTCCTTTTGCAGTAAGTTTATTAATTGCATTTACATGTCTTTTTAAACTTTCTTGTACCAGATTTTTGAACTTTTCCGGATTTTCAGTCATTAGTATTTGAGATTCTTCAAAACTTAAACCAACAGGATAATATCCACCTGCCCATGGATTGTGTAATGATGTTTGGTCTGACCCAAGATCAATTTTCATATCTTCAGTAGTTAGTCTTTCCCATAAATCAACAATATTGCCATGGTAAACCAAGGATACAGCCTCTTTATTTTTAATAGCCACTTTTATCCTTGGAAGTAATTTATCTAAACTCTCATATATTTCATCAACCCATTTTTGAGAAAACCTTGTTTCAACTGCTTTAGGATTAATCTCTGCAATTACACATACTGCACCTGTAATAACTGCTGCTTTGGGCTGTGCACCGGACATTCCACCAAGACCGGAACTGACAAAGATTTTGCCACCCATTCCTGCACCGGATTTATCAATTTTTCTGCCTGCATTCATCAATGTAATCGTAGTGCCGTGAACAATACCCTGAGGACCGATATACATAAAAGAACCTGCGGTCATTTGCCCGTACTGACTTACACCAAGTGCATTGAATTTTTCCCAATCATCAGGTTTTGAATAATTTGGAATAACCATCCCGTTTGAAACTACGACTCGAGGTGCATCTTTGTGAGACGGAAAAAGTCCCATAGGATGACCAGAATATAATACAAGAGTTTGTTCATCATCCATTTTTGCTAAATATTTCATTGTTAATCTATATTGTGCCCAATTTTGAAAAACAGATCCGTTTCCACCATAGGTAATTAACTCATGAGGATGTTGTGCTACTGCATGATCGAGATTGTTGGAAAGCATCAACATAATTGCTGCTGCTTGTTTAGATTTATGAGGGAAATCTTCGATATTTCTGGCTGTAATTTTATAATTAGGCATAAATCTATACATATAAATTCTACCAAAATTCTCTAATTCTTTTTTGAATTCTTCTGCTAAAATTTTATGATGTTTTTTATCAAAATAACGTAAAGCATTTCTCAGAGATAATTTTTTTTCTTCATCATTAAGAATATTTTTTCTTTTGGGAGCATGGTTAATGTTATTATCAAAAATATATGGCTTCGGAAGTTCATCAGGAATACCTTGCAAAATATCATTTTTAAATTCATTTAAGTTTTTTGTCATTTTATCCTCCAAAGATAATTTTTCGACTGTGTTTTATCTTTAATAGCTCCGTGCTGAGTGGTATGTGCAAAATTTGCACACACCAATTCTTCGTAAAGTTCTCCGTCGCTAAAGATATTTCGGATATGTTTAAATATAACGCTTCTATCTCTTTGAAAAAGTTTTGCAATTTGTTCTACATTTAACCATACAGTATC
>JAOZSG010000362.1 GCA_029939785.1 Fidelibacterota bacterium
CATTATTGTTTGTATAAATTTTCTCGTGAAACTAATAGTAAGAAAAAATCAATTATTTTTTTTATAATTTGATAATGAAATAAAGAGGGTAAATATTTGTTAGAAAGTGCATTAATCTTTATAGGCTTTACAAATTGTTTGTAATTACCAATTTTTTTATAACCTAATCTATCGAAAACAGGTTTTGTAAATTTATTTGATAAACAATATATAAAATGATATTCTGATTTTTTGAAATAGGCTAGTTTTTCTTGTTCTAATTTTAGTGCAGGAAATAGAGACCTGTGTTTTTTATCCATTACAAAATCTGCGGCTGTTGCAACTGAAACTAATTTTCCGTTTATACTTATTCTTCTGGAAAAAAGAGAATTTGCTCCTATTATTTTATTGGATTTATTATGTTTTATCAGCCATGCATCCGGTGCTTCATAAGGATACTTATAATATTTCCATTCAAAAAGTTTATCTGATATCGTTCTGTTATCAGCCATTAACAATGATATAATAGTATCTTTATCTTTGATCAGGTCTGCTTTAATTATTGAATATGCTTCCATAACAGATTAATTATTTTCTTCTTTTCATTAAAGCATCTATTATTGTCAGTTTTTCTACTGAATTAATAGTATGTGTTGCAGATAATTTTTTATCCCAGTCAGGAAAAATTGAATCAATGACAGTTTCTTTATATTCTGTTTTAGTAAGTTTTATAACCTTATTGATTTTCATACCATAACCATATTGTTTCGAACAATTTTGAGATGGGCGATAAATATCTTCATTGTACTCAAAAAAGTTGCCGGCCGGTCTGGATCGTTTGACATCTGAAATAACAGGATTCTTAGGATGACTTTCCCAATTATTAGATATTAATTTATCTGAGAAAAAAATATGCAATTCATCATGAATAGATGATCTTTCATTTCGTAAAACATTAGTAAATAACCAATATATATTATCCCTATATATTATTGTTGAATCTGCTGCTTTAATATTATTTATTAGAGTTGTAACTAATTCCCATTTCAAAGGAAAGTTCACACATTGATATAAGTCAATAGTATTATTTGCATTTGATTCAGGAATCATAAACAGTTTATTGTTATCTTCTATTAAAAATGGGTATGAAAGATGATAATCTGTTTCTAATACTTTTACAGGAGGTTTATAATTTCCGTTATTATCCATTTCAATTACAGAGATAAATCCTTTGTTTTCAGCATATAATAACTCTTCAATAAAGATATAATATTTATCATTTTTCCTTATTATATGCGGGTCAGCCCAAAATCTATCTTTAGGCGGAATAATTTTTGTAAATTGATAAAACGAAGTTGAAATGGCATTTCCACTATTCATCTTATATAATAACATCCATTGTCCAAAATAACTGTTAAAATTAATCCGATTTTTTATTTTGGTTAAAATGATCTTATAAATATAGATTAACATCTCCCAATTATTCGGTATAGTATTAAGTCGATCTGAATAAAAATGAGGTTCTTTATTAAATTCTTTTATTCTATTGAAAAATTCTATTTCACCAATATTAAATAATTCATTAATTTTTGAAGGTATAAATGAAAGAGCATTCCAATACATTTTGTTTAAATTTAAATTAACACTTTTAATATCAGGTAAGGAATATGAGCGAAATATGACTTTATCGGCATCTGGATTATCATTTAATATTTGTAATACAACTTCTGTTTCATTTCTTTTTTCAATTACATCGTAAAATCCTATAAGACTTTTTGAGGATAGTTTTTTACTTCCGTATTGATATGTCCATACACCATATTTGGGAATTGCTAATATTTGACCTCTAAGATTATGAAATCCTAATTTAATTAATATATCAATCTTATACTTTTTAATTTGAGACAAATCATTTTCATTGATTATATCATATTTTTTATCTTTTTTAGTATTAACATTTATATTATCAACTGATAAAAGCGTATTTATATCTTTTTTTTCAAATGCATCCGGGTTACAAGGATACATTTTTTTATCTAATTTTCTAAATAATGTATAAATTATATTTTTATATCTACTATCTTTTTCCTTTTGTGTATTCTCTACGTCATTTTTAGAATGATTATAAACAATCAAAACTATTTCAGCATAATCACTCTCTTTTATCTCTTTTAGCATTGTATATGACCAAAAGGGAATATTTTTATTGTCTAATAAAAGACCAATTTTTAGTTTGTTTTTCATAATATTAATAATTTTGTTTGATTAACCTGTAATTATATTTAATTACTCATGTTATATTACTGTCACATTGAAAATAATTACAAAATAAAGTATGATGTTTTTTAATACTTTTTCTGGACAATGTACCATATTTTTTTAAAACAACATTTTTTAAAACTACAAAAATTTTTCTAATCATCAATTTTGATTTCTTTGGAATTGTACCAGTTATTAAATCAGAATTATCCAATATTACTTAATCTTCTTTTAAATTATTTATTTTGCTACTTATAGGAATTGCAACAAAATCCATATATGGTAATATATCACCTTGATTTATATCCATATATCATTCTCAATATTATCTTTCCATTCTTCAATCAAGTTTATTGTATGATTTGAAAAAGCCTTTATTTCTTCTTGATCAGGATATTTCTTTTTTATTGTCTTATCTTCTAAAATTTGAAGTTCTTCACTATTTATATTTTTAAGTAAAAACATTATATGCTGATATATACTATCTTTAACCTGTAATTTAATTGAACGCATAAATCTTTCTCTTTTTAATATTTTTCTTTAGTCCATTGATTCACAGAATTACAATGTTTAGCGGACTGTATTTTATTACTTATTCTCATGCTTCAAAATTTCTACTATACGTTTAGCGGCATCTCCATCCCAGAATTTTGGGCATTTACCATTTTTTCCATTACTCAAAATATGAGAAACGGATTTTTCAATTTGGTTTATATTAATTAATTCATTTGTACCTTCCCAGATTGTTACCGGTCTTTCTGTATTAGGTCTTACAGTGAGACATGGTATATTCATATAGGTTGTTTCTTCTTGAATACCACCGGAATCAGTAAGTACAAACTTTGAATTTTTAAGTAGATTAATAAATTCAAGATAGCCAATTGGTCCTGTCAGGAATAAATTTTTATAACTTTTTAGTTTTTCAAGCAATCCAAATTTTTCTGCATTTTTAAGAGTTCTTGGGTGTGCCGGAAATATGAGTTTTGTTTTTTTCGATATTGCACCCCAAATATTAATAAGTTTTTCTAATGATTCTTTATTATCAACATTGGATGGTCTGTGAAATGTCATCATACAATATTCACCGGTTTTAAAATTTTCCCCTAATCTTATTGTTTCA
>JAOZSG010000363.1 GCA_029939785.1 Fidelibacterota bacterium
CGAAAAAACTGGGACATAATAGAACCAGAGACTCAAACAAGAATTACATCGTTTTTAGATAGCAAAACTGCAAGTTTGGATTCTACCTATATTTCTTCCGGAGGTCATTTCCAAATCCATTATACATTAACCGGAATAGATGCTGTTGATCCAACTGATAACGATAATAATGGAGTTCCCGATCATATTGAGACAGCTGGTGAAGTTTTAGAATATGTGTGGTACATCGAGATTGACAGTTTAGGATACAGAGAACCATATCTCGGATATAATAATATGATGGAAGTCTATTTTGAGGATATGGAGTATTACGGATGGGTGCAAGGTGGAGATAATTTACATCTGAATAATGATTATAGTGATTTTCCGGGAACACCTCTTGGCTGTCTTCAGGTCACAGCTGCACATGAATTTCACCATGAAGTACAATATGAATATGAAAAGTCAGCCGGATCCGGATGGTATATGGAAATTACTTCTACTTATATGGAAGATGTTGTCTATGATGATGTAAATGATTATCTGAATTATCTACCTACATGGTATCAGTCACCATGGGAAAGTCTGACTCTCATGAATGGTGCTCATGAATATTCAGCCTGCATTTTTAATCATTTTTTAGAAGAAAAGTTTGGGAATAATATTATAAAAAAGATTTGGAGTAATAGTTCTGTAAATATTATTACTTGTATAAAAAATGTTTTAATAGACCATAATACAACAATTGAAAAAGAGTTTGCAGAATTTGAAGTATGGAATTATTTCACAGGATCAAGAGCAGATGTTGGTCAGATTACTTTTTCTGAAGCAAATCTTTTCCCTACAATATCAAAACAAAAATATCATAACATTACCGAGGATGTAACTCTTATTGAAAATGAAAGTGCTCCAGTTACGATGTATCCTGATAATTTATCATGTAATTATATCAAATGTCAGAATTTCGGTTCAGATGGATATTTTTTTCTGACTATTACCGGATCAGAGTCTGCAAACTGGATGGGTAAATTAATTACGGAAAAAACAAATGGTGATTTTAATATCCTGGATATTTCATTTGAAAATAAGATAGGAACAATTATTCTTCCAAATTGGTCAGAATTTGATAATGTGATATTTATTCCGACAAATGTTTCTACAATCGGTTTCCCTGCAGCATATTCATATACAATTAAAATTCTTAAAAATTTAATTTTTTTGGAAAATCATGATTTTTATAAAATTGGTGGAAATATAAATGACGATTTTGAAATCGGTGATTCAATTGGTATTAATGTTACACTTGCAAATTACGGCGTTTTATTTGACAGTCTTAGTTGCGTATTAAACTCTGAAAATCCATATATAGAACTGCTAAATGATAGTGTTTATATTGGACAAATGAACACAAATGATGAGATTTCGATATCAAGTCCATTTAGTTTTTATATCAAGGATCAAATTACACCTCATAAAATGGAATTTACAGTTTCCGTCAAATCCAATGACAGTTTAATCACGGAATATAATATTGATTGTCTTGGAGGTTCACCTCGGATTATATTGCTGGATGATGATAATGGTGGTTCAGAAAATGATGTGTTAATTACTGCTATGGATTCTACACATTTTATTTATAAATATGTTGATGTTGCACAAAATGGCCTTGATAATCTTCAATTGACAAAGAGGGAAACAGTAATCTGGTCTGTTGACGGCTCTTCTTCGATAAACTCAAATACAATTGATTCACTTAAGGCTATATTTAATTCCCAGACAAATCTGATTTTATTTGGAGAGAATTTAGGACGTAATTTGAACAATGAAACATGGTGTCCGTTTGATACTGCCGGAGAATCAAAGTTTAGTTTATTAAAGGGTGTTGATGATGATATGCTGAGTAAATCCAGTACTAATTGGCTTTGGACAACATTATCGAACCAACAAACAAATGAACTGATAAAACCAGTTGATCCAAGGTGTCATGTATCTTTTTCATTTCCTACTAATGAATTTGGTGGAATTATCAGGCATAGTGAAAATGGTCGTTTTGTAGCCGCAAATTTCCCAATATCAAGTTTTAATGACAATGGATCTAGTTTTCTTTCATTCTCTGAATTAAATCAATTATTTTTTGATTTTATCAATAATGAAAACAATCCACCCGCAAATTTTGACCTGAATTCTCCAAGCCAAGATACTAATATAATTATTATAGATCATAATCAATTAATGAAATTTTCATGGGCAGACGCGATAGATAATAATGATAAAAATGTCAATTACACTTTTTTTATTAATGATAATGATAATTTTAGAGATCTATTATTTGAAAAAAGAGTAATAGATACAAATTATATAGCAATTTCTGGAAGTGAATTTTTTAATAGTATTGATTTGACGAAAGAACCAAGGCAGTATTTCTGGGGTGTTTTTGCAAGTGATGGAAAAGAAGTTACACTTTGTAATAGTTTAAGAAGTATTAGTATTTGTGATAGTACCTTAAATTTTCCTTCTGATAAATTGTCATTACTTTTACCTGTGGCAAATGATACATTTTTTGTGGCAGAAGAAATGTCAAGGGATTTTTCATTTGTCTGGGAATCATGCCAATATTTTGATAATGATACTTTAACATATTGTCTGGAATTTTATCAAAATAATGATACAATCAATCGGTTCTATACATCCGATACGTTTTATAGTTTTATACCGAGTGACCTTATAAGTATAATTGATACAGCCGGCACATTTGACATGGATTGGACTGTATATGTAACTGATGATGATATAATCATATATTCTGATTCGTTAAGAAGTTTGACTTTGGTTGATATTAATTATGTTGCGATAGAAAATATAAATACATTTCCAGCAGAATTTGTATTACACCAAAATTTTCCCAATCCATTTAATCCGATTACACAGATTAATTATGAAGTTCCAATTCGGTCACATATTCAAATCGCAATTTATGATCTAAATGGTAAAAAAATCAAAACTTTGATAGATGAGATCCAACAACCAGGACAGTTTTCAACAACTTGGGACGCTAAATTATCAAACGGAGAAAAAGTACCAAGTGGGCTTTATTTTTACAGATTACAATCTAATGACTTCGTTAAAGTCAAAAAATGCGTATTGATGAAATAAATTCAGAAATAGTACTCGGATTGGACGGATTTGCACAGATTTTTTTTATAACTTTTATTGATGAAAGTGCAAAAAATAGTTTTCAACGCAGAGACCGCAAAGATCGCAGAGACGAAGTGTAAATAAAAGAAAACCTTTTGAAGATTATTTTGAGAAAGTGTGAAAAAATATTGAAATTTCTACCAATTCCTGAAGAAATCTTCGGAAGG
>JAOZSG010000364.1 GCA_029939785.1 Fidelibacterota bacterium
ACTTTTTACGATTTCATCAATTATCAATTCTACTCGTTCCCAAAGCCCTCAGGCTATGTGAGAATATGATAAAGTTGTTACTTCGTAGTCGCTCTTCGACGAGAGAGACAGATCTGTGAAAAACGACATTGTTACACAGCCTGCCCTCTTTGGGAACGTCATTGTTGAACATAACTTAGTCATTTTGATGTATCGAACCTTTCAAAGATTATTTTAAGTAAGTGTAATAAAACATAGGAATTTCTACCAATACCTAAAGAAATCTTTGAAAGGTTATAATAGTATCATACCTGTTAATTACTAAAATATCAGAAGTTTACTCTTTGATTAATCTATAAATCAAGTAATTTTTCAAGCACCAGAGGTGCATTCCTATTTGTAGAAACATAGATTATCTAATGTATTAAAGCACCTTTACTATTGTTAATAATACGGAAAAAATAGAACACGGATCGAACAGATTAAACTGATCTACACAGATTTTCTTTTAACTATTACTCACTGTCATCAGAATTCCGGATTTAACATAATCAATGTTTATTCTAATTCTTCTTTTTTCACTCTTGTTGCTCTAATCAATAAATAAGCAAGACCTGCAAAGAAAACTAATGCTACAATAATACTCAAACTTCCTGCCCAGTTTTCTACCAACATTTTAGGTTTGATACCCAGAATGACTAATAAGCCAACCAAAACTCCCATTAATCCATCACCACCAACAAGTCCGGCACCAAACAAAATACCTGCTTCACGTCTTTTTTCGATAAGTTTTTTATCATTATTACATCTACCTTCTATAATTTTTCTAATAGTACCACCAATAAAAATTGGAACCATAGTTGTAACCGGAAGATATACACCTACTGCAAAAGCAAGTGCAGGTAAACGTAAAATAAAATGAACAAACAGGGTTATACCCATTCCAATAAATACCAATACCCAGGGAATATTATGACCAACTAAACCATCAATAATCATTTTCATCATACTTGCCTGAGGTGCCGGTAATTCAGCAGAACCAAAGCCATGTGCTTTCCCAAGAATCAAAACGCTGGCTGCTACAAAAAATGCTGTTGATAATACTCCAATTATTTCACCATATTGCTGTGCTTTCGGAGTTGCTCCAAGTAGGAAACCTGCTTTTAAATCCTGTGATGTATCACCTGCTATAGAAGCAGCACAACCAACAATTCCACCAATAGTAATAATCGCAACTTTTGCTTCTAATCCTTTAAAACCAAGTCCCATAAAAATTAAACTCGTAAGGATTAATGTGGCAATTACCATTCCTGATGTTGGATTTGATGTAACACCAACTAAACCAACAATTCTTGCGGAAACAGTAGTAAAGAAAAATGCAAATATTGTCGCACAACATGCAGCCAATAACCTTACAAAAATTGAATCTGTAAAATCAAATAAATTAGGTATTAAAGCCGCAATTAAAGTAATAACTCCAACTACAATTAATACAGTTTTTATAGAAATATCTTCATCAGTTCTATCAACTTTTACGCCTTTCTTACTATCTTTCATCTGCTGAAAACCTATTTTAAACGATGCAATCATTGTTGGTATTGATTTTATTAAAGTAATAAATCCGGCAGTTGCAACAGATCCGGCACCTATATATCTAATATAAGTATCCCAAATCTCCATCACTTCCATTTCATTGACCGGAATAATACCGGGATAGATTGCCCTGCCTAAAAAATCACTTAAATATGCTATTCCGGGAATTAAAATTAAAAAAGAAAGTAATCCACCAGATACCATAATAAGTCCAATACGAAAACCAAGAATATATCCGACACCTAATAATGCAGGTTGAGTATTCATGCCTATCATTGCCTTCTTAATAAAAGGTATTTTAATCCATACTTTCCCTTGAAATAATTTTACTATTTTTATCAAAAAAGTATATCCAAAGCCAATTCCAAGTCCTGTAAAAACATTTTTTGCACTCGAACCACCTGTGTCTGCTGCAACCAAAACTTCAGCAGATCCAACTCCTTCCGGATATGGCAAATTTCCATGTTCATTTTTTATAAGAAACCGTCTCAAAGGAATCATAAAAAAAACACCAATTGTTCCTCCTACGAGAGCGATTAAGGTAACTTTGATTAAATCCGGTTTTTGTCCCCACATAAATAAAGCAGGTATAGTAAAAATTATTCCAGAAGCCAAAGATGAACTTGCAGAGCCTGTGGTTTTTGTAATATTATTTTCCAAAATCGATGTTTTACCTGTCCACCGCTGAAAAACTTTAGAAACAGCAACCGTTAAAACCGCAAGTGGAATAGCTGTAGAAATTGTAAGACCTGACATTAATCCTAAATATGCATTAGCCATACCAAACAATATTCCAAAAAGAGAACCATATATCAAAGATTTTATCGTAAACTCTGTCATTGATTCATCTTTTGGAATATATGGCTCATATAAATCCCCATGAATCTTTTCATATGCTTGTGACGGCAATCCTTTTCTCATCTTAGACATAGACATTCCTCTCTATTATAATTATTTAATTGTTGAAATAACAAATGGTATTTTAACAGATTGAAATTAAGAAATCAACTATATTTAATATGTATTTTTTATTGCGGTTAGAATATAATAAAATTAATATAATTTAATAAGTATTCGATATAATTAATTAAAGTAATGATCTCATAATAAAATCTATTACATCATCATATATATTTTCAGGATTATTGCCTTTTTGAATTTCACTATATATCTTTTCTAATTCTTTATTCTGAATATTAGATAAAATACTCTCATTCTCTTTAGGCTTGATTAATTCATTAAATGCAGGAAGAGTTAATAAAGAATGGACAATTTTTTCTGTAACTGAGTCTGACGAATATGAGTCATTTGCAATTTTATTTGATACTTCTTTGGTTTCTTTCTCAGTAATAGTATCTGTCTTTTTTAAATCATCTAAATAATTATGAGCTTCATTTATTTTATTATAAAAACTTTTTGTTTCCTGAGATATTTCAATTTTATCAATATTATTTACATTATTTTCATGTTTCTCAATTGTATTTTTTTTCTGAGTTATCGACGTAGTTTTTACTTGTTCAGTATTTTTTACCGTGTTTTTAGAAAGTTTTTGTATTTCATTTAAAATTGCCAAAAATTCTCCTGAAAAAAAATTTAAACTTATGCAATTTTATTATCGGTAACTTTAAGTATTTCTTGAATAATATTTTAATATTTATATTTTTTATTTAGAAACCACTAATTACAAAGTATTTGATTTAACACTATTATTTATAGATTTAGTCAAATCCTAATATTTTTCTAC
>JAOZSG010000365.1 GCA_029939785.1 Fidelibacterota bacterium
GTTATTATTAATACTTTTTATATAATCTTCATTTGTATCTAAACCAGATTTTATAAATTCTTTTGTAAATATATCCATCATTACGACGTTTTCAATAATTTTTCCCATTATATCAGGTTTTAAAAAATTTTCGCCTATTCGCGGATTTTTTTTAATTTCGTCGATTAATATTTCTACACCAATTTTTTTATTATCATATTCGGCAAGGGTTAAGTCTAAATCTATTTTTTGTAAAATCATTGTAGGAGATATATTTTTTTGTTTTTCACCTGTCAATTCTAATTTCATATTTTCATATTTTTGAATTAGAAGATTAATGTTTTCATCATTTAAATTAAAATCATAGTCTAATTTTAATTTATTTATTCTGGATAAATAGGCTGCCTGAAGAATATCTCTTCTTTCTCTAATTCCGAGTTGAACTAATTTAGATTTTTCATCTTCAAAACTACTTGTGTTTTTTCGTTTTATATCTGTAACCTTTATGACATGATAGCCAAATTTAGTTTCAATTGGATTAGATATATCACCTGGTTTCATATTGAAAGCTGCTTCTTGAAAAGGTCCAACCATTTTTCCCCAATCAAAAAAACCAAGATCACCAGTTTCTGCTGATGTTTTGTCATCAGAATATTTTTTTGATAATGTTTCGAATTTTGCCCCGTTTTTTAAAAGTGTTACAATTTTTTTTGCTAATTTTTCAGCTTCATCTTTTGTTCTGCTAACGTCTTTATTTACTTTATTATAACCTAAAAGTATATGACTGGCTTTTACCTGAATCACTGATTTTTTATACAAATCCTGGAGAAAATCATTTGTTACCACTGAATCTAATATTGTTCTATCTAAATATTGTCTTATCTGTATATCTTTTTTATATGATGCCAGTTTCTTTTTTAATTTATTATCATTTTCTAAAAGTGTTGATTTTTCCGCTTCTAATAATAAAATTTTATTGTCAATCCATTTTTGAATAGATTGTTTTTTAGATTTCTCTGGTTGTTTTAGAAATACATTTTTAGAATTTTCCTTAAAAAAATCTAAAATTGTAAGTTCATTTGAATTTAAGGATGCCAATACATCTGGTTCTGGTTTGCTGGTACAATTTACCATTAGTACAAATATACCGAAAAATACCAATGCTTTTTTTAAATACATGTTTTTCCCTTTAATTTTTTAATTTTTTATATTGCTCAAAAAACATTATAAATTAATTTTACTATTAAGTATATACAAGAACTCATTTAATCTTTTTTCCTGTTCTAATTCTTTTAGGTAAATAATTAACTGAAAATTTTCACTTGGAATAAATTTATATTTTAATTTTAATGTTTTAATTGTTGTGTTTATTATATTAAACATTTCTTCAATTGAATTAAATTTGTTTTCGTTGCTAAAAAATAATTTTATATAATCGTGCTTATGTTCAATCTTGTTAATACCGATGGTTTCAGCTAATATTTTATTTCCAATAATGTTTATCAACCTTATTCCATATTTATCCATTTTGCCATATCTGTCCTCTAATTCAGAATTAAGTTTATTTAGGTCTTTAATGTTTTTTGCTTCAGATAATCTTCTATAAAAACGTAACCTTATTGATTGTGATTCAATATATTTTTCTGTAAAAAAAGATGGATGAGGTGACAGTATTTCACAGATTTGAGATAATTTTTTAGATGTTTTTTCTTCTTCTGTTTTTATAATTTCATTTTCTTTTATTTCTTCTAAAGTCTCTTTTAACATTTGTGTATATAATTCATAACCAATTGATTGAATATTTCCTTTTTGTTCAATCCCAAAAACATTACCAGCACCTCTTATCTCTAAATCTTTTAAAGCAATATTATATCCGGAACCCAAAGAAGTATATCTTTTTATTGTTTTTAATCTTTTTATTGCATCTGGTTTCAGTTTTCTCATTTTTGGTACAATTAAATAACAATATGCTCTTCTGTTTGTTCTTCCCACCCGACCCCTTAATTGATACAATTGTGCAAGACCAAACCTGTTTGACCTATTTATAAAAATCGTATTAACATTTGGTATGTCTATTCCTGATTCAATTATTGCTGTGGTAACTAATATATCAGTTTTGTGATTTATGAAATCATTCATTTTTGGTTCAAGTTCTCTTTCTTTCATTTGACCATGTACATAGTTTATATTTAAATTCGGAAAAAGTTCCATAAGTTTTAATGTAATTGTTTTTATAGATTGAATTTCATTGTGAACAAAATAAACCTGACCATTTCTACGCATCTCCCGGGTAATAGCTTTTTTTATAATATCTTCTTTAAACTCAATGAGTTCTGTTAGTATTGGCAAACGAAATTTTGGAGGAGTATTGATTTGTGAATAATCTCTTGCACCTATTAGTGAAAAATGTAGTGTTCTTGGAATAGGTGTTGCCGTAAGTGACAATATATCAACATTTTTTCGAAGTTGTTTAATATATTCCTTTTGTTTTACCCCAAAATGATGTTCTTCATCAATAATTAATAAGCCTAAGTCTTTAAATTTAATGTCTTTAGATAGTATTCTAATAGTGCTAATTACAATGTCAACATCACCATTTCCTATACTTGTAATTATATCTTTTTGTTTTTTCTTTGTTACAAAACGTGATAACATTGCAATTTTTACAGGATATTTTTCTAACCTCCCAATAAATGATTTATAATGTTGGTCTGCCAGAATTGTTGTTGGCACAAGAACAACAACCTGTTTTGAGTTATTAACAGCTTTAAAAGCAGATCTAATTGCAATTTCGGTTTTACCAAAACCAACATCACCACACAATAAACGGTCCATTGGTTTTGGTTTTTCCATATCTTTTTTTATTTCTTCTGTTACTGTTCTTTGGTCGGGTGTTTCTTCCCAGGGAAATTCCATTTCCATTTCAAACTGTAAATCATTGTCTGCCTCGAATGAAAATCCTGTTGATGTCATTCTCTTAGCATATAATTCCATCAACTCTTTACTGATTTTTTCCAGAGATTTTTTTGTACGAAGTTTAGTTCTTTCCCACTCGCCACTATTAAGTTTTGTTATTTTTGGTATAAATCCATCTGAAGAACTATATTTTTTTACTGTAGATATTTTTTCTAATGGAACAAATATTTTTGAACCACCACTATATTCTAATATTAAACATTCTTTTTTTGTGTTAAATGCTTTTATGATTTCTAAACCAACAAAAGCACCAATTCCATAATCTATATGAACCATTATATCACCAGGCTCAATTTTATTAATATCAAATTTTTCAACATTAAAATCTTTCGGTAAATTTCTAAAACTTTTT
>JAOZSG010000060.1 GCA_029939785.1 Fidelibacterota bacterium
CAGGAGGACAGAGTGTGGGAAAAATGCAAGAAATTAGACTTTTTACGAGTGCATCAATAATAATTAATTAACGTTCTTTCAGTTTTTCTACCTCACGAAAAACTCTCATAAAATTTCCACCCCAGATTTTTATTATATCTTCTTCCGAATAACCTCGTTTCACTAACTCCTTTGTAATATTCCCCATTTCACTGACATCGAAGCAATCTTTGAGACCGCCACCTCCATCAAAGTCAGTGCCGATTCCCACATGATCAATTCCGATTAAATTTACAATATGATCAATATGATCTATAGCATCGGAAACAGTTGCTAAGGGGGCCGGGAACTCACGATTAAAAGCATACCATTCTTCAAGAGCAATATTTTTTTCTTTTTCTGGAAGATTGCTGTAATGTGGATATTTTTGTTTCCATGCTGCTTTGGCTGAATCATGCTCTGCACTTGTTTCCATAGTTTTCACATACCCTGACAAAATACACATCTGAATTACACCATTGTTCTCTTTAAGTTTCAGTAACATATCATCGTTCATATTTCGTGGGTTATCACAAATTGCTCTGGCACAGGAATGAGAAGCGATTACAGGTGCTTTTGATAATTTTATTACATCATAAAATGCGTCATCAGAAATATGAGATACATCAATGATCATTCCTAAATTGTTCATTTTGGTTACAACTTTTTTACCGAATTTTGAAAGACCTTTATACTCTGTACTATCTGTGGAAGAATCACAAATATCATTATTTTTTGTATGGCAAAGTGTAATGTATCTAACGCCTTTATTATAATATTCTTTTACCAGAGAAATATCGTTTCCAATAGCATATCCGTTTTCTATACCAATGTAAATTGCTCGTTTTCCGGTTTTTTCAATTCTATAAGCATCTTCAGGTTTAGTTGCAATTTCTGCCAGATGAGAGTTTCTTTTTACTACAGCATAAATTGAATCAATGATATTATGGGTTTTCTGAATAACTGCTTGATTGCCCTCGTCATTTCTCTTTCCCTGACCTACAAAAGCTGCGAAAAACTGAGCATCCAATCCTCCTTCTTTCATGCGGATGAAATCAACTTTGCTTCCATTTTGATTTGGATCATGTTTTATGCCTGGATTAAATCCTCTTCCCATAAACCGCAATGGCGTATCACAATGTGTATCGATTGTTAATGCTTTATCATGTATCTTTCGAGCTTTATTTTCTATATTCTGACTACATGATACCAACAGAATTGTCGATATAAAGATAATATGTAAATTTTTCATTTTGTCCTCTGAGTTGAATTTGTTTTAGACAGAATTTATAGAAAATGATGTTTTAAAAACAAACATAAAATTAAAGATAATTATCTCAGCACTTTTGCTATCTTAATATTCTATTTTTATGAGTTTATTAATGATGGTAGTAAAGTCTGAATTCTTCTCTTTTGCAAACAATATGTTGATTTCTTCAAGGTATGCAGGATTTTTTTTGCCTCACTAAAAATTTTAAAATCATTTTAATTCTTTATTTAATTGCTCAGTTAATGTTTAATTCTGGAGTTTTCATTTGTAAAGATACCTCAATTTTTTATACAAAGTTAATTCCATTTGATAAGAAAATTCAGTTTCCTTTACATATCTTTTTATTATGATAAGATTTTTTGATATTTTTATCATTTAGTTATTCCATGGAAAATATTGTAAGTAAAGAGAAAAAACGGTAAAATTGAATTAAATAAATTTAAATAAGTTTGGCTTCTTTCTATGATCAGGAAATTATTAAAAAATTGGGATGAGTGGCGTAATTAGCTTGATAAAAACCATGACAAAATATAATCTCAGAAAACCTAATAGTATCAGGAGTTTTTTAAGTTAACACAAAAAATAAGGAGAGTAAAAATTACAACATTATCTTATGTATGTCCAAAATGCAGAAATACTGAGTTTAAAACTGATGAAATTAGAACAACCGGTGGTGCTTTTGCTAAAATATTTGATGTACAGAATAAAAAGTTTACAGCAGTGATTTGTACCAGATGTAAATATACTGAATTATTTCAAGCTGAATCAAGTACTTTGGGTAATATTTTTGATTTCTTCACAAATTAGATTTTGTTGTGAATTTATAGATAAAATTAACAGAAGTATCAAAAGTTAAATGAAAAAAATAGTCAAGATTAATGTGATAACCAGGATGAAAAAGAATGTTAGTCTTCATGTAAATCCTGTTAATACTGTCAAAAAATATTTAGGAGGCTAATATGTGTAAATACATGAATGTTACAGAACCTCACAGACTTCTTACACCAGGAAGTGTAATTCTTGTCAGTGTTGGAAATGGAAAATAAGATAATATTTTTTCAGTTGCATGGAATATGCCTATTCGTAAAAATCCGGCAATGGTAGCAATTCTTAGTGGTAAACGCCACTATTCTTATAAATTCATGCAGGAAACCGGTGAGTTTGGGATAAATATTCCCGATGCTACAATAGCAAAACAGGTAATTCAGTGTGGTAAAGTAAGTGGATATGAAATGAAGGATAAGTTTTCTGAGTTTGGATTCACGAGTTTCACTCGAGGCTATTCATATTTCGCCATTTCAGGGCAATATCCTATATCCAAATTTAACCATTTTAACTATTTCAACCAATTCAACTCTTCTTCACTTCGTTTCGCAGAGCACGCCAATTCAACTAACCATTAAACTGTTATGATTTCGGGAGTACTGAACTCAGGAATTTGTTATTATTTTATACATTCATAAATAATGAACTTTACATTTTCTGCAATAATTTTAACTTCTCTGAAAATTTTTTCGATATGAACTTTGTAGTTTAAGTGTTGATTTGCAACGAGTTGAAACCGACCGTTTGTTTTCAGACATCTATGAGTTTCTTTAAACAACCCCAGTGAAATTTCAATATTTATTTCGTATTCAAAATGAAATGGTGGATTAGAAACTACCAGATCAAAATACTCTGAATCAAAATCTTCAAGATTATCTTTGTAATGGAAATATGTGTTCTCTTTATTGAGGTTTAGTTTTGAGGATTCAATTGCTAGAAATGAATTATCCAGTAAATGGATTTCTGCTTCAGGATTTTGAGAACGAATTATATAGGCTAATATTCCATTTCCCGATGCCATATCCAAAACTCGTCGATCTTTAGGACTTACGTTCAAATGGTCAATTAAAAATCTGCTTGCCGGATCAATCTTTTTTGAGGAGAAAACACCAAAATATTGTTGAAGTGAGATGTTGTCATCAAACCTAACAGTATTTATTATTGGTATTTGTTTAAATGACTTTTTCCTTTTTAAGATTAGCAGACGAGATTTTTTCCATGCTCTACTTTGCTCAACTTGTTCAAAAAACTCTTCAGCAATTTTTATAATTTGAGGTGTAAAATGTCTAGTCATAAATGAGCAAATGACAAATAATTCTTTATCTAAACACTGAGATAACTGATACAGATAGAGGCTAAACAGTTCCAGAGATTTTGGTATTTTTATAATACCTGTTTTTATTGTATTTGGTAATGGTTCAAGTGATGAATACCATTGACTATTTGGTATGTTTAACTTGTTAAGTTTCGCGTTATTAAAAATGGCTTTTTGTTGGCTATTGTGATCTATAATTGTGATTGGAGATAATTCACTCAAAATGCAACTTAAAAATCCAAAACGATCATTAAAAATCGCGAGAGATTTAATATTTAAATCCATTTTGTCTATATATTTTATTAAATATTCGTCAGCGGAATTCCATGGTTTTAGGGAGCGATTTTCACTTTTGGGGTATCGGATAATATTGTAATTTTCATTTTTGTATTTAAATACCATTTGGATTCTTTAATGTTTATTCATTCATATATTTTTTCAAATGTATGAAAAAAAGTAGATTCAAACAAATATGATGTATAGAGAATATTAGAATAGTATTAAGTAACTGTAAATTTATATTTTATTTAATTGAAAATATAAAAAATCCTGATATATTTATTGGCGAATTAAGTAAATGAACAAAATATACAAAAGGATTATAATTTGAACTTAGAAAATACAGCATTAATTTTGGAAGGTGGTGGACTAAGAGGTGTTTATTCCTCCGGAGTATTAAATTATCTTATGAAGAAGAGTATTTATTTTCCTTACGTCATTGGAGTTTCTATGGGTGCATGTAATGCAGCCAATTATATCTCTAAACAGGTTGAAAGAAATAAAATTGTCAATATTTCATTTGTAAACGATTCAAGATATTTAAGTTATCTTAGGTTAATACTAAAAGGCGAATTATTTGGAATGGATTTTATTTTTAATACAATTCCTAACAATTTGATCCCTTTTGATTATGAGACTTTTTATAATAACGAACAGAAATGTATAACTACTGTCTCCGATTGTATCTCAGGAGAGCCATTATATTATGAAAAGAATGAACTTGGGAAGGATTATCTAAAAGTTCTTCAGGCTTCTTCGAGTCTGCCATTTATAGCAAAACCTGTAAAATTTAGAGGGAAAATTTTGATGGATGGAGGTTTGTCTGATTCCATTCCAATTAAAAAAAGTATCAAAGATGGAAATAAAAAGCATGTATTAATATTGACACAACCAAAAGGATATCGAAAACCAAAATCAAACTCATCAAAATATGCCAAAATCAAATATTTTAAATACAAAGGTCTTATAAAATGTCTTCAGACTCGGACTAATAGATATAATAAAACAATGGATTATATTGATCAGTTAGAAGAACGAGGAGAAGTGTTTGTTATTCGTCCTAAATTGCCATTGAATATTGGACGTGTTGAACGAAATAAACCAAAACTTTATGAAGCTTATGATAAAGGCTATAATGATATGAAAATTCTTTTTGAAAATATGGTGTTATATTTAGGTAAATAAATGACAAAGACGAACAAAAAGAGGGGGAATGTTCGTCTTTGTCGGCGAAGAGAAGTTTTTATTATACTCCGAAAATATCAGAGAATGCTTTTTTAAAAGAATCTTTTGGAAGTGCTCCCATTGCCATTTGTGGTTTTCCATCTTTTGGGACAAAAAGAATAGAAGGAATACTTTGAATTCCAAATGCACCGGCAAGTTCCTGTTCAACTCCAGTATCAACCTTATAAATATCAACTTTACCTTTGTATTCTACAGAAAGTTCTTCCAATATTGGAGCAACCATTTTGCAAGGTTGACACCAGTCAGCATAGAAGTCAATTACAGCCGGGTTTTCACCTTTATAATTCCAATCCTTTTCAGCTTCAAAATCAAATATTTTATTTTTAAATTCGTCCTTTGTTAAATGTACAGTCATTTTGTAGTCCTTTATATTTAGTTTTCGTTTTCAAAATTCACTTAATAAGATATGATGATTTTAAAAAGGTTACAAATTTATAACTCTTGATTCACTATAAATTATTTTGTTTTAGTTTTAAAGTTCTGATCATGGAGAATATATTATTTATACCATTATTAAAGTTATTTATTGTTATTGTAAAAATTTGTAACTTTTTTGTTATTATATTATCATAAAAGAAATAAAAATAATTTTTATAAGGAAAAATTTTCGTGAAAAGTAATATACTGACAAGAATCAGGGAGAAAAAAATGGTTACAAGAATACTTGGCGTTGTAATAGGGGCTGCATTGGGTTTTGCTTATTATAAATTTGTTGGATGTAGATCTGGTGCTTGTCCGATAACAAGCAATCCGTATATTAGTGTGATTTGGGGAGGTCTAATAGGATTTCTATTCACTGGTTAATAAATCTCCAGTGAAATATAACATTTTAAAGCAGTGAATTAATTTCACTGCTTTTTTTTTAATAAGGGTTGATTTGATATTACATTTTCAATTAATATATTCTGTTAACATTATTAAATGAAAAGGTACATATGAATTCTATTATTATTGGAACTGCAGGACATATTGATCACGGAAAAACATTATTAATTAAACAATTAACAGGTATTGATACGGATAGATTACAAGAAGAGCAAGAACGTGGAGTAACCATTGATCTTGGTTTTGCTTTTCTTAATAAATATATATCGTTTATTGATGTACCCGGACATGAACGTTTTGTGAAAAATATGGTGACAGGTGTATCATCAATTGATTATGTTATGTTAGTAATTGCTGCTGATGATGGTGTGATGGTACAGACGAAAGAGCATTTCGAAATATTGCGGTTACTTGGTGTTGAACTTGGAATTATAGTATTATCGAAAATTGATTTAGTTGACCGGGATTGGCTTGAGTTGGTGAAGGAAGATATCAGAAATTTAGTTGAAGGTAGTTTTCTTGAAGAATCCCAAATTTTTCAGGTTTCTTCAAAAACTGGAGAAGGAATAAAAGAGTTAAAAGATTTTCTTTTGACATTACCTGATACAATCACAACACAAAGTGAGAATAAACCTTTCAGAATGCCAATTGATAGAGTTTTTTCAATGAAAGGATATGGAACGGTTGTAACAGGAACAGTAATATCCGGATTATGTACTATAAATGAAAAAGTTATATTATTCCCTCAAAATATTCCATTAAAAATAAGGGGAATGCAGTGTCATGGGAATGATGTGGTAAAAGTAGGTAAAAGTGATAGAGCAGCTATTAATCTACAATCATTAGAAAAATCAGTTATTAAAAGAGGTAATTTTCTCGGAAGCTCTGAAGTTTTTTATCCAACCAAAATAATTACTTGCTCTTTAAGATTAATTGATAACAGTAAGCCCCTATCATACAACTCAAAAGTTCGCATTCATTTGGGCACCGGAGAATATATCGCTAGAGTTCGAATTATTGGTTCAGATTTGATTGAATCCGGAATGGAAACAATTGTTCAATTAATTTTTGAGGAAGATATTTGTGTTGGATTTAAGGATCGGTTTATAATACGCCGATTATCACCAATGACTACAATTGGAGGTGGCATTGTACTTGATGTTTCACCAAAAATATTGAGAAAAAAAGAGATAGAATCTGCTAAAATACTACAAAATCTACTAGGCTTAAATTTAAAGGAATCAGTGTTTTATTACTTTAATATTAATCCAAATCGGTTTATCAACTTGCAAGAATTTTCACAAAAATTTTCAGTCTTTCCGAGTGAAATAGAACTAATTCTACAAAAAGATTATTCTAAAGAAATAATATTATCATTAGATAAATGTTTTATGTTAAAGAGTGATTTTAATAGGATTGAAATGAATATTATAGAATTTTTATATAAAAGTCACGAAAAAAATTCAGATATTTTAGGTTTTATTGAAATTGATGTAATTTCGTACTTAGGACTTGATATGGATACCGGAATAAAAATACTATCATATCTTGATAAGAAAAAAATCGTTAAGAGATTTAAAGGTAAAGTGGCATTATTTGATTTTCAGGTTAAACTATCATCAGAGCAAAATAATATCATTGCAATAATAGAGAGGGAATTATTAATGAGTGCTTATAAGCCACCTGACTATAAGCAATTAAAAGAAAAAGTCAATTTAGATGAAGATGAATTTAACAAGTTAATTATAATAATGAGAGAAAGAGATATTTTGCAGATTCTCGAAGGGAAAATCATGTTTCACCAATCATTAATAGATAAAGGTCAAGATCAACTAACTGAATTTTTTAATGTTAATGAAAATGGTAGTGTCAGCGAATTAAAAGAGTTGTTTCAAACATCTCGTAAATATATAATTCCCTTATTAAATTATTATGATTCTATAGGTCTCACCAGAAGAGATGGCGATAAGAGAAGGCTTAATATTTAACCTACTTAATATATATCATCTTTTTCATCTTAATTGGTTTGTTATCAACTATTAATTGATAAAAATATATTCCACTGGACATTTTTGAATTTGATAAATAATGAATTGAATAGTGTCCCGGAATGTATTGAGTTTCTTTGGTTTGATCGATCAATTCGCCCTGTATGTTATAAATTAACAAGTTAATTTTTCCTGTCTCAGGAAGAGAAAATGGGATAATTGTAGAATTATTAAATGGGTTTGGATAATTTTGTTGCAGGATGAACTTATCTGGAATATTATTATTATCTTCTTCAATATCTATTGGAAAGTTTGCTATTCCCGGACTACCGTTCCCTTGTGAAAATGTCCAATTTTGCGGAAGATTATTATCAAGGTTAGGATTTTTTAAAATTAGAGTTGAACCAGTTCCATTACATTCTGTAGGCCATGGTGTATTTGTTCCGTATTGTACTGTATCGATTAATGTACCAAAATTATTGTATAACTTAATTGTTTCACCATTACTGCTAAGTCCGAAATCAAAATTTCCAAGTGTATTATCTATATTTGAGACTAAATTATTAAAATCAGATTTTTTCCGAAGTAATACTATATAATCATTAGAATTTAGTTGAAAATTTGTAGGGAAAGTATAAGGATTATTATTATTTGAGTCTGTAATTATCCATTTACTAAGAGAGACTGCATAATCGGAATTATTATACAATTCTATCCAATCTCCAGTATCAAAATTTGGAGATGATTTATAATTTATTTCATTAATTACGATATCTTGCTTTGTAGTATCTACTAATACAAAATTACTAGTGATGTTAAAATTACCATGTAAAATTATATTTTTTAATAATTTATCTGTGCTTTCAATCTCACCTGTCCAATTTATGAATTTATAACCAGACTTCGGTATTGCTTCAATATTTATTGGGATTCCTTTAAAATAATGACCACTCCATGCCGGATTATCAATCTCAATTGTATTTATTTTAATTGTCCCGCTATTTTCAGGATAAATATTTAATTTTACAGAAGCTAATCCCTGCAAAGAAAAATAATCTTTTAAGTGTATTTGACAGTAACCTTTTCTCAATTGGCCAAAAGTTTTCAATACACTAATGTTATAGTTCCAATTGGATATCGAGCCTATTTCTCGCCATTTTTCGATATGGTTAGGTATTTCGTTTTCGATTATTTGTTTTGCTTCATTAATTTTTTCATTTATTTTAGAATATAAAAAACGTGAATTCAAATTATCACAGAAACAATTAATAAAATTATTTTTAAATTCTTCGTTTGTCAGAAGCTTACGTAGGAATAATGTTGACCAGGGAGGATTTGGCCATCCTGGACCATTTGTAGCAGTAGCAAATTTCAAGGTATTATGTTTGTAACGCTGATTAGATGGTAAATTAAATCCATCATATAATCCAAATCCAAAATCAGTATCGAACAGTATCCATCTCCATTTACCATTTTCAGTTTTTTCTCTCCAATATTTTATGTTATTTCCAGGCCAGTCAGTATTGTCAAAAAATATCTGGGCAACATTGTACTCAATAAAATTGGAAATATCTATTTGGCTTGTTACATAGTCATAATTTTCTGAAACTTGAAGATTGTTTGTAGAGACAAAGTCAACTAATTTAAACCATGCATCTGAATCACCATGATTAGGGTGTCCATTGGATTCTAACAAGTCAATATTATCAGGGTCAACATTGTGATGTGAAGCAACATAATGTTCATTTAACTTTTCTCTGATGTTTTGAATACCCCAATATTCTCCATTTAAGTATATTACTGCCGGACGATAAGCCTGATCATCAATATTTGAGTCTTTTATTAGACTTTGCATAAATCCATCACGAAACATAGTGTAAGGGAAGTCATTTGCGGAATTACGCAATACAAATGATTGGAATGTGTAAATATTCCTATCGGGGAATAGTTGGTATGGAATTTCAGAATAACCATATTTATTTCGTGCAAATATTGCTACAGATTTTTGGTTTGTTGCTCTACTCCACCCTCCAAAAATTTTCATTCCGGCATCAATATCAAATCCCATATTTCCATCAGGCTCATACAATTCTACATGAACCGGACGTTCCCAGTCCTCCCAAAAATTAGCTCCCCAATAAGGTATTTGATCTACATAATCATTACCGAGAACATAAATACCACTGTCAGGGCTCCAAAGATTAGGTGGATCCGTAGATAATGAAATGACCGGTAAATCATGGGATTCATTAATAAAGAATGTTTTTGTGACTGTTTTCCCTGGCATTGTATTGGAACTTATGCTTTTAGCACGAATTACCGACGTCTTAGTAATATAGAATGGTGTTGTGTATTTTGTAGAGTTAATAGATGGTTCTGAACAATCTCTGGTGTAATAAATAGGAGAATCATCTGTTTCTAATGTGAGTGAAATTTGGATACTCGCATTATAAAAACCACCATCTTTACTAAAAACAGGGAGTGGAGAAAATTTTGCAAATCCAGGAGTAGAATTCATTGCTCCTGGTGTAGGAATATTGTAATAAAGCCAGTTCTCACTTCCATCAGGTTTCCTTCCAAAGGAAATATCAGTTGGAATCACACCGGTTTCCAATTGATCTACTATAGTTCCTGAGCTATTGGTCAGGTATAATGTTTCTCCGGAAGATTTAATTTTGAAATTTGTGTGAAATGATGTTTCATTAAATAATAATTCATCAGAAATATATGAATTGTCCGGTTGTGATAAAGTCGTTAATGTTAGAAATGGGATAAAAGAAAAATCAGATGAGTTACTATCCACATTATGAACTTGAATAGATAGAATGTTCTCACCTTCAATTAAAATATTATCTATATTATCTATTTGGTAGTATTCTGGTTGAAGATTTTGATATAGGGATGCCTCATGATCAGGATATGCAACTTGATTATATGCCGGTGGATTTCCTGGGACATTGGATCTGGCAACTTCATTTCCATTAATATAAGCAACAAAACCATCATCATAATCAATTGTTAATATTGCACCTGATATATCATCAAGATTAGATATAGTAAAAGTCTTTCTTGCATAAACTGCAATTGTTCCCTGGGGAATTATTGTATTGTCATCATCATCTCCATAACCTATTCCTGTCGCACCTTGTTGCCATTGAGAGTCATTGTAATTTGTTGAATTCCAATTGTATGGAGGTTGAGAAGCCCAAATTTTATATTTCCAGATGTCACCTCTGGTTATGATTGTATTTTTAAATTCAACTCGATTTTTGTCTGATGCGAATATCAGTAGAAAATCATGAGGTTCAATATTTACATTTGGAAAAGTCCACTTAAACAATTTACTTGCATCATCACTGATACCATATCCATTTACATTAATTTCAGACTCTGAGTTATTGTATAATTCAATCCAATCAGGCGCATCGCCATCTTCATCTGTAATTGTTGATGAATTAGACGACATTACCTCATTTATTACAATAGATTGAGATAAAAGGATATTGGTTATTAGAATTAAAAGAAAGACAATTGTTAAATATTTTATATTATGCATTTTTTACTCATATTAAAGGATTTAAATTCAGTTTATTATGTTAGTTAAATTTAATAATGTATATGTATTTCACAATGAAGTAAAATTCAAATAAAGAATGGTATAAAAAGTGAATATTTATGCAGTATTTTGTGTAAATATGAATAAATATAAAAAAATCTTTTGATATTAATTAAAAAAGTATAAATTTATCTATCAAAAAAGAGAACTATGAGAAACAATAATAAAAATATTATGCACTTACATCATCATTGGTACAAAAGAACCGGGATGAAGTGATTTTAAAAAATATCTTTAGATTAAAGGCCCGGTTTCAAAAGAAGCCGGGCTTTTTTATTTACACAGAAAAGTAGTAATAAAAGTTTTATGAAAAAATATAAAGACAAGATTAACATGATAAATAGGATAAAAAATATATTTATCAAGTAAATCTTGTTAATCCTGTTAAAAAAAATTAAAGGAAATATAATGTTAACACTAGCAATTCAGAAATCAGGTCGTTTAAGTAAAAAAACAATGAAACTATAAGAAGAATGTGGAATTAATTTTCAAAATGGTGGAGAATCCATATTGAAATCTGTATCTGAAAACTTTCCGTTAACAGTTCTTCATTTAAGGGATGATGATATTCCGGAATGTGTTGCTGATGCGATCGCTGATATTGGGATTGTGGGGGAAAATGTTTACATGGAAAAGCAAAGGAATGTTAATATTATCAAAAAACTTGGATTTGCAAAATGCAGGATGTCCATTGGTGTTCCTAAGAATTTTCAATACAATAGTCTGAATGATTTAAATATGAAAAGTATTGCCACATCTTATCCCAATATTTTGACTGCGTTGTTAGAAGAAAGAAATATAAATGCAGAGATACATGAAATAAGTGGCTCAGTCGAGATTGCTCCCAGTATTGGTTTGGCAGATGCAGTATTTGATATTGTTAGTACAGGAAGTACATTGATTAGCAATGGTTTAAAGGAAGTTGATACACTGATAAAATCAGAATCTGTTCTCATCTGTAATAATAATCTAACCGATAAGAAAAAAGAACTGATTGATGAACTTTTGTTTAGAATTGATGCTGTAAAACGAGCAAAAAACAGAAAA
>JAOZSG010000061.1 GCA_029939785.1 Fidelibacterota bacterium
TATCAATGCCACGAAGTGGCTAAATATGAATAGCCCCGAGTGAAACTCGGGGTAGATAGAAAGAAAGATCAAACTACGGAGTAGTGATATAGATTTACACATCTTGTTTAACCACTCCGTGGTAAGGAAACATTTTCTTTTTCCATGCAAATTAGTAAGCATCATTAATAAAATATCTGACATAATATCGTTTGTCTTTTCTTTACCATAAATTTCCGGAAGTTTGTTTTGTGTTTCAGTATCCGGATTTCCTTTGGATTCTGCATAATGTTGTGCAAACAATAATGCCTCTAATTGTTCCTTAGGCATCTTCTCAAAATCGCCTGTCATTAACATATCTACTTCTTCTTCTGTCATTCCCTCTTTTAAAGCATTTTTTGCATGAGTATAACTACAAAGTTTATACAAATAGTAAATCAACCATGAAAAAATAATATTTTTATAAATACAACTTTTAATAATTTTTGTTATCACTTAGATTTATAAAAATTTAGTTTTTAACACATAAAAATAAACTCTTGGAGAATAAAATGAAAAATGGCAGAATTGCAATTCCTTCTAATAATGAAGGTGGGTTAAATGGACAGAGATCAGGACATTTTGGACATTGTGATGTTTTTACACTTATTGATGTGAAAGACGGGCAAATTATCAATGTAGAAATCCTCGCAAATCAGGAGCATACTCAAGGTGGTTGCCTCGTACCTGTACAATTACTGGAAGCACAAAAAGTAAATGCATTAGTTGTTGGTGGAATAGGAATGCGTCCACTATTAGGATTCAACCAGGCTGGAATTGATGTGTATTATGATGCTACTCACCCGACAATCAAACCTGTTGTCGATGCTCTAATTGCAGGAAATCTTCAAATAATGGAAGCTCGTCAATCATGTGGCGGTGGTGGTGGAGATTGTCATTAAAATAAAATCTTAACAATGCAAGGACATTAAATGATAACAGGCGAATTAAAATCACAAAATCAATGGCAATATCTCACAAAAGGAGATGTTTAGGAAATTAATACACACCTCTCCCAACCACTTCCAAAAGATGATGATGAACTTGCTGAAAAATAAAATATAGGGTGAAAAATCATGGGTTCAATGATAAACGCAAAATGTAAATGTGGATATGTGAAGGAAAACATGTGTCTTGGTGGTGGAATGATGAATTTCACTACGGAATGTTCTTTTCCTTATTATTGTGAAGACTGCAATAGTCTGGTTGAAGTTAATGTCTATGATGCTAATAAAAAGTGTCCGGAATGTAATAGTAATAATCTGATATCCTATGATGATAGAAAAATATGTAAACCCAAAGGCCGTGAAGTATTTTCCTGGAATGTAAGTGATGAAATCGGTAAAGAGTTAACTTTAAGTGAAGGTGACTATCTATGCCCTGACTGTGGGAAGTTTAATCTTAGGTTTGAGCATTATGGTTGCTGGGATTAGTTGATATATCAACATTTTTTATCTCAAGTTTTACAAAAAGTTTTTTCTTCCACGAATTACACTAATTATTTTTTCATCTTTTTTTTCGTGATAATTCGTGTAATTAGTGGAAGATAATAAAAATTATTCCTTCAGATAATAATCATTCCACCATTCTGGTTGATCTTTTAGCCATTTATCAAACCATGCAATTATGGATTTTGACCATTTCTCACGTTGTTTATATTCCAGTATAAAATGATTTTGATCAGAACATTGAAGAAGTGCAACATCTTTGTTTAATAATTTTAATGCAGTATATAACTGAATACTTTCTCCCTGTGGTACGTTTGTATCTGCAGTTCCATGAGTCATTAGAAGAGGAGTATTAATTTTATGGGCATTAAACAAGGCACTGTTATTCACAAAAAAATCTTTGTTTTGCCAGGGAAATTTATTTGCATTTGCAACAGCACCATAAGCGTATCCCCAGTACCCTTCTCCCCAATAACTTGCTATAGAGCTTATTCCTGCATGTGAAGCAGCTGCTTTAAACATATCTGTTTTTGTTATCAGTAATTCTGTTGTAAATCCACCATAACTTGCTCCAATACAAGCCAATTTTTCAGAATCAACATAAGAGTGGTCTTCGAGAAATTTACCAACACCTAATATTATTTCATCGGGTACAATTGTACCCCATTCATTTACATGTTTTGCTGAAAATTCCTGCCCAAATCCGGTAGCACCGCTTGGTTGAAGAACATATACAACATACCCATTTGAAGCCCAGTAATTCTTGGGATATCTTCCGTCAAAATCCCGTGAAACAGGACTGGTTCCGCCATAATAATAAACAATACACGGATATTTGTTGTTTACATCAAAACCAGGTGGCAAATAGATTCGTCCTTCAATTTCAACACCATCTTTATTTAAAAATGTCCAGCGTTCTACTTTACTTAATTCTACGTTTTTATAATCATCAGCAGCAGGAGAATATAGTATTTTATAATCCTTATTTTTCTTACCAAAAAAACGTTTAGTATTAAAATTAATTGTATAAACCTGAGTTGGAACAGCAGCACTGGAACCAGTATAAACACCAAAAGTAGAATTTTGAGATAGATCGAATGATTTAACAGCTTCAATACCTGTATTGATCTTTGAAAATCGTTTTTTTTCAGAATTATAATCATAAAGATTTACATGAGATCGATCATTTGTAACAAAATATATTTTGTTGTTAACTTTACTCCACTGTGCCTGTTTAACTGCGGGATTGAAATTTTTTGTTATTGCATCTGCCTTTTGGGATTCCAGATGGTAGATAAATGCTTGTCCATCATAATCATTTGGAATTGTACCTTTCGAAACATTTAACCCAACCCCATTAAACATTGAAGCACCACCGATTACCAATATTTTTTTGCTATCAGGTGACCATTGTGCTGAACTCAACCATTTTTCTGTCCAGAGTGAATCAATTGTCATTGTTTTCATATCAAGAATATATAAGGTGCTTTTCCCAAATGGTCGATCAGTATAATCGGTTTTATATCTGGAGAAAAGTATTTTGCTTCCGTCTGTATTTATATCATGAAGATAAGTAGATAATGCTCCGGATGTTAATCTATGACAAGTACCTTCCGGGATATTTAATTTATAAAGATAATTTGTGTTTCTGTCTGATTTTGGTCTGTCTTTCATTCCATCTAATAAACGGACACCATCTTTATTTTCAGGATTATCTACTGAAATATTATATATAATGTAATTACCATCCGGACTCCATGTATGATCACCAAGATTTTTCACGGCTTCCAGGATCGGTTTGTTTTCTCCTGTTTCGATGTTTGATAGCCAAATTGTAGATAAAGAATTTTCATTGGTTGTATAACTATAACTATTTTCTTTAGGAGACCATTTTAGACTGGAGATTTTCATTCCTCCATGAAAAGATTGGACAAGAGATCCGTCTTCGATTAATCTGATGTCAACCCAGGAATCTCTTTTTTTGGTTTCCGGACAAACTTTATACATGGAAATTGCAGCGTATTCTCCATTGGCAGAAATTACAACATTAGATGCATTCTCTGAATATAACAAATTATTAATACTCATAGTTTTTGTAGGATTAGTAGTGATTTCAATATTGTCCTTTAAATCAATAGATAGACTAATATTACTCTGAATCTGCCATATTGCTTTGCTTTCCGGAGATTTTATTGTTTTAATTAATACAAGGTGTTTTCCTGTTTCGAGTTTGATTTCACCGGATACAAATCCGGCACTGTCAATATTGGTTTCAGGAGTGGTTTTTTGCCCAATTTCTATACCATCAACCCACACCTTGATTAAATGAGGACTTGAGATTTTAATATTCGCTTTTATCCATCTGTCAACAGATATATAAGTACTAAGAAATGCAATTTCAGGATTTTTCAATGATTGAGGAGTTAATACAATTCTATCATTACCAGAAGATTGATCCATCCAAACTATTGATTTACCATTACTCCATTTAATTGGTTGATTTTCTCTTGGAGATAATTTTTTTATATCAATTTGGTCGAAATTAAGTTCATCACTTAATTCCCATGTTTTGTTGTTTTTATTTTTTTCTGTACTAAACAAAGGTTTTAAGATTGAAATGTTTCCGGCATACAACCATTTTTTCATAGATATACTTATTTCCTGACTATTTTCTTTTGCAATAAGTGTAGTACTAAATATAACTAATAAAAAACCTATTAAGATTTTTTTTAAACTTGAATAATTCATAATAACCCCTGTTTTTAGACAAGATTAACTGGATAACTATTTTATAATCCTGTTTATCATGTTAATCCTATTCAAATTTTTGCTTTCATTTTTTCATATCCGCCAGCTGACGGATGACACTATCTCTAACTTAACACCAAAAAATATAAGCATTGGATTTGAAAAATAATATAGATTTACTCAAAAATTTATTTGACTACAGGAAACAAGAAAAACAATCTTTTTCTTGTTTAATTATTTTGCATGTATAACTTAATAGAGAATGAATTATAGATGATGTTGATAACTTGTTAACAATTCGATTTAAATACAACTAATCGTTGGTATAAAATGAAGAATACAGTGTAAGTTTATAAAATACTAAAAAAATATAAGGAAATAAAAAATGGATTGATTATTAATAAAAAAACAATGTGTTACAAAAACACAAGTTAATTAGGTAAAAACCAAATTATGGATTGGACTTGATTTAGTAAATGGGATTTTTAGAAATAGGTTAAATAAATAAAGAGATGTTTACAACTGGGGTGGAATTAGGGTGATTCAAGGGAAAAATGACTTTAGTCATAGTGAAATTTGGAGTGATTGTTTAAAATATTTAAAAGAAAGAGTACCGGCTCAAACATTCAATACGTGGTTTGAACCAATTCAATCTCTTTCTATAACTGAAAAGGAATTATTTTTACAGGTTCCTAACAAATTTTTTTATGATTGGGTTGACAGTCATTACAGTGATATTTTAAACAAAGCCTTAGAAACTGTAACAGGATTTAATTTAAAAATAAAATACACTATCTTACTTTCTCAGGATAATATAAAGGCAACAGCACCTGTAATTGATGAATCTGAAAAATCAAAACCTGTTGTCACAGTAAAAAGTTCTGTTAAAAAAACCGGCGTCATTGAAAAAGGAACAAAAATAAACAAGAATTATACTTTTTCTAATTTTGTAGAAGGGAAAAGTAATCAATTTGCAAAAGCAGCTGCAATGGCTGTTGCAAATTCACCTGGTCGAACTTCTTTTAATCCACTGGTTTTATATGGTGGAACTGGTTTGGGGAAAACACATTTACTTCAGGCAGTCGGTAATGAAATCATTAATAATAATCGGGTAAATAAAGTTGTTTATTTATCAAGTGATACTTTTACGCTGGATTTTATTGCGTCTATTCAAAAAAATAAGAGTACCGATTTTTCAACATATTATAGAAACGTTGATATGTTGCTTTTGGATGATATCCAGTTTTTTCAAGGTAAAGAATCTACACAAGAACAATTTTTTCACATATTTAATTCATTATATCAACATCACAAACAAATTGTTCTAACGACTGATAAAAATCCGATGGAATTAAAAGGACTTCAGGAAAGATTGTTATCAAGATTCAAATCCGGACTAAATGTTGATATTCAACCACCGGACCTTGAAACCCGAATAGCAATTTTACAAAAAAAAGCAGAAATTGATAAACTTGATATTCCCTATGATGTTATTGAAATGCTTGCATCAAAAATCAAATCTAATATACGTGAATTGGAAGGAGCAATGATTCGATTGCTTGCATATTCTTCTTTATTACGAGTTGATATAAATTTGAGTCTGACAAAAAAAGTGCTAAATGAAATTGTTGGATCTAAAAATTATGCAAATACAACAGTGTCAATTGAACATATTCAAGAAATTATAATCAATAATTATAATGTTACATTAGACATGATTGTTGGAAAAGGCCGAAAAAAAGAAGTAGCTGAAGCCAGGATGACTGCAATGTATTTCGCCAGACAATTTACAACGCTATCTTTGAAAAGTATCGGACTATATTTTGGCGGTCGTGATCATTCGACAGTTGTTCATGCATGCAAATGGGTTGAAAAAAAATATTCTGAATCAGCTGATTTTTCACGTAAGATTAACTTTTTAAAATCAGAGTTAGATGAAGATTTATAAAAATTAATAGGTAAAAAAATATTGGAATTAATTAATTAAATCATTAATGTTTAATTACGGAATTAATCATTAAATAAATTTTAGGAGATTAACATGGCTGAAATTAGTAGTTTAAACAAAGTTATGCTTATTGGTCGTCTTGGCAAAAATCCAGAAGTTCGGTACACATCAAACGGTGATGCCGTTGCAGAGCTTTCCCTCGCAACATCAGAAAAATTTAAAAGTGCCAATGGACAAGCAACAGAAAGAACCGAATGGCATAAACTGATAGTTTGGAGACAAACTGCAGAATTTGCAAAACAATATTTGAAAAAAGGTCAACTTGTCTATGCCGAAGGAAAAATCACAACCAGGAAATGGCAGGATAAAGAAGGAAACAATCGCTATAATACCGAAATTCAAGTAAAAACACTTACTGCACTCGGTTCTTTAAGTGGTGGATCAAATGGTTCTAATCAACAACAGCAACAATCTGCACCAAACAACAACCCACCACAGGATGATGATATTCCTTTTTAATGTAATTTGAAATATTATTATAAAAAAACTTCCTTGTGATTTTTCTAAGGAAGTTTTTTTATAACCACAATTGTCTGTCAAGGCTTCGATATTGAATTGCTTCGCTGATATGTGGAATTTGAATGTTTTCTATATTGTCCAGATCTGCAATGGTTCTGGCAACTTTTAATATTCGATCATATGCTCTGGCACTTAAACCGAGTTTAGTGATTGCAGTTTTCAACAATTGTCCACATTGCAGATCAAGTTTGCAATAAATCGCAATTAATTTTGATTCCATCTGAGCATTTGCAAAAACATTAGGATATGTTTTAAATCGTTCAGTTTGAATGTGTCTTGATTTTTGTACTCTTTGGCGGATTACGTCAGAATCCTCTTCCTTTTGTTTTTTTGTAAGTTCTGTAAATTTTACAGCCGGTACTTCTGTATGAATATCAATCCTGTCAAGGAGTGGACCTGATATTTTGGACATATATCGCTGAATTTGTTGTTGGGTACAAGTACATTCATTATTTGGATCAGTAGCATAACCGCATGGACATGGATTCATAGCAGCTATCAACATAAAATTAGCAGGATAAGTTAATGACATCTGTGCTCTTGAAATTGTAACAAACCCATTTTCGAGTGGTTGTCTCATTACTTCTAATACATTCTTTTTAAATTCCGGTAGTTCATCAAGAAAAAGTACCCCATGATGACATAAACTCACTTCCCCGGGGCGAGGGGTTTTTCCTCCCCCAATCAAAGCAGCGTCTGAGATTGTGTGATGAGGTGCCCGAAAAGGTCTGGTTGCAATGATTCCTTGATTTTGCTCAAGCAATCCTGCTACTGAATGTATTTTAGTGGTTTCCAATGATTCTTCAAGTGTTAAATTTGGGAGAATTGTCGGAAATCGTTTTGCAAGCATTGATTTTCCTGATCCCGGAGGACCAACCATAATAAGATTATGCCCTCCGGCAGCAGCAACTTCCAGAGCTCTTTTTACATTTTTTTGTCCTTTAACATCTGAAAAATTAGCCAAGTATTTCGCATTTTGATAAAAAAGGGTATTTGCATCAACAATTACTTTTTCAGGTAAGAATATACCATTTAAAAAATCAGCAGCTTCTTGTAAACTTTTTACAGCTACGATATCCAGATCTCCTGTTACTGATGCTTCTTTCGCATTTTCAATTGGTAAGATTATCCCTTTTATATTTTTATTTTGTCTGACTGAGACAGAAATAGGAAGAGATCCTTTTATTGCCCTAAGAGAGCCATCAAGAGAAAGTTCTCCAAGTAAAACATAATCATTTATTTTATTCTTTTGGATATATCCTGCTGCTGATAAAATGCCAATTGCAATGGACAAATCAAGTGCACTGCCATCTTTACGAATATCAGCTGGTGCAAGATTAACAACAATTTTATTTAAAGGTATTCTATAATCAGAATTTTTAATAGCAGAAAGTACTCGTTCTTTACTTTCTCGCACCGCACCTTCGGGAAGACCTACTGTAATAAATTTAGGCAATTTGCCTCTACTAATATTACACTCTACATCAATTATATAAGCATCAATACCTAATACAGCAGCAGATTTTACAAGTGAAAATTTTGCCATAATGTTCCATTTTTAAATTAATTAAAATATTTTTAGGTGTGATTAAAATTTTACGGACAGTTCTTTACCATCAGAATATATTTATTTGTCTAATATATCGCCAAAAGACCAGATAAAATTCATATTTAAGATTTCTCCTGGGATTTTAGATTTTTCAAATAATCTTAGTAAATCCCGTAATATTGCTGTCTGCAAAGTAATCTTGTTTGCCGGACCAAAAATCCTTCCAAAAGGAAAGTTGATAAATGCACATCTTGGAGGTGTATGAACAAGAGCCTGTTCATAAAAAGGTGAAATAAGAACAGTGGACACTCCGAGTTTTTCAATGCCATTTGCTATATGGCACGCTGCTTCAGCTGTAATAGGAGAGACAGGAATTATTAAGGCACCATGATTATTGTTCTTTTTTAAAGTCTCTGCTAATGTTTCAATGCTTTTTTGTAAATATAACTTCTTTTCAAAATAACCTGCAAAACTATAAATTTTATCATCAATTTCCCCAATAATACCTTCTTTATGAAGTAATATTAGATGTTCAGAGGGTAGGATAACATTTATATCTTTTTTTGCTTCTGATGTATTCCAATCTAATGGTAGAAAATCAATATTTGCAGGATCAGTTTTTATATCGATCTCTTGATATTCATAGTCACTATTTTTTTCCTTTTTTGTAAAAGCCTCAGATTCTTTGTCATATGCACCTGAAACTGTAATAAGTGCAATCTTGCTTTCTAAAAGTTTTTCTTCAAAAGGTGTCCATGGAACTTTTTTGACAGATTCCTGTTCTCTATAATTTCTAGCCATTTGTTCATAAACGAATTGTTTTGTTCTTTGATAAAAGGAAAAGTTTGTTTTTCTCATATTTTAAATATTCTATTTAGTTGTTTATTAGCACCAAAAATTCAATAAGAAATCTATTGATATCTTAATAAAAATCCTATATAATAGTTAAAAATATATTTGAGTAATTCATTAATGCGTATTAGTAAAAATTCCTTGTTTTTTTACTGATTTTCTTTATTGTTTGGTATATTTTAGTCTTTTTTGTAGATTGTTCATATAATTTTTTTAACAGTGTATTTTATTAATTATTTTTTTATTTTTTATTTTACTGACAATGATTCCTCATGTTTTTTGGTTATTGTAGGGTATTTAGAATCAATAACTTTAAAGAATGCTTTTTCCTATCCGATATTTATCATAAGTATAGTTATTTGAAATATTGGAAAGGAATTAATTAATAATTTCACTCTTTTCAACAAAAGAATATTCCTATTTTTTTCTTTTGTTATTTCCAACTATAACACATAGGACAAGGAGGTTCATGTATGTCAAATGGGATAATGGGCATTAAAGAGACTGCAGAGTATTTGAAAATGAAAGAGCAAACTGTCTACAGACTAGTTCAAAAAAAGAAAATCCCTGCCCTGAAAATTGGAGGACAATGGAAAGTTAAGAAAGAACATATCGATAGAATGTTTGATGAAATTCTAAATGAAAAACTCAAAGAACTAGAATGATAGTTTCTCCCAATGTGCTCTTTGAAAGCCCTTTTTAACAAAAGGGCTTTTTTTATATGGTATTTGAAAATCTATTTGGATGAGAATTGTGTATTATACAATTTCTTATATGTTCCATTAAGTGCCATAAGTTCTGAATGATTCCCAAACTCAATAATTTTGCCACTATCCATGACAGCAATTTTGCTGGCATTTTGAATTGTCGATAACCTATGTGCTATTACAATAGCAGTTCTGTTTTTCATCAAATGCTCTATAGCATTTTGAACTTTAGATTCTGACTCAGAATCCAATGATGAAGTTGCTTCATCAAGAATTAAAATTGGAGGATTTTTTAATATTGCTCTGGCAATAGCTATTCTTTGTCGCTGACCACCGGATAATCTTGAACCTTTATCTCCGACAATAGTTTGAAATTTTTGTGGTAATTCATTAATAAATTCAAATGCATTGGCAATCCTGGCAGCCTCAATAATTTGTTTTTTGTCAATTTTATCAAGACCATATGCAATATTATTTTCAATAGTATCATTAAAAAGGATAGTTTCCTGTGTAACAATTCCCATCAACTGACGAAGAGATTTCAATGTAAAATTATTAATATTAACTCCATCAATAAATATGCCCCCTGCTATTGGATCATAAAATCTTGGTAATAAATCAGCCAGAGTTGATTTTCCTGCTCCACTATGACCAACAAGTGCAATGATTTCACCTTTACTTATGGTTAAATTTATATTTGACAGAATATCATTAAGAGAAGTATCATACTTAAATCTTACGTTTTGGTAGCATATTTCATTATCAAAAGTCTTTATTGTTTCAGCATCATGTTTTTCTTTTATCTCTGAAATTTCATCCGTAATGGAAAATACTCTTGATGCAGAAGCTATACCTTTTTGAATTATTATATTTATTCTGTTAAGTTTTTTTATAGGATCAAGCATTGCAAAAACGAAGAAAACATATCGAAAGAAATCATCAGCATTCATTCCTGTCCCTTTCAGCACTCGATTTCCACCAAAATATAAAAGTATAATACCGATCCCAACTGCAAAAATCTCATTCACTGGAGAAGCTATTCTACGTAATTTCAACCTACGAAATAATAATTTGTAAAATTTTATGGTCTCAATGTAAAACTTTTTTGTTTCAAATTTTTCCATTGAAAATGCTTTAACAATTCTAATTCCCTGAACAGTTTCATTTAAAATCGAAGATATTCCTGCCATTTTTTTTGATGATCGAATTGATTTTCTTCTAATACTTTTTCCAATCATATGCATTAGCAAACCGGATATTGGAAGGATCATTAAAGTAGCTAATGTTAATTTCCATGAAATAATGAAAAGAAGTATAATAAATGTTAATATATTAATTGGTTCAACTAATGCCTGATTAAAAATAACACTGAGTGATTTGCGAACATTACTTATATCATAAAGTAAAATAGATGATATTTCGCCAGGCCTTTTCTTATCATAAAAAGAAAGAGAAAGATTATGAAGATTGCTGTAAAATTTATTTCTTAAGTCAGTAATTGTTCGTAATTGAATATATCCAAAACTTATACTTTTTAAATAAAGGAAAATATTTTTCATAAAAAACAATAAAAAAATTAAAACACATAATCTTTGTAATGTCTCCTGTTTTGAATTACCTTGAATATATGATTGAGTTAGGGTTTTTATCTTGCTATTTATATTTTGATCTGAAGATAATTCATTTAGATTATTTTGAACAACAGAAATAGTATTATGTTCAGGCATAATTATTTTCACAAAAGATGCTGTTAACCAGATTGAACCACCATTAAAAGCTACATAAAGTAAAGAAGTAATTACAGCTACAATAATCATTTTCCAATATGGCGTTGCTAATTTTAATATTCTTAATAATATTTTCATATATTCTGAATCCTTTGTATAATCTGATTTTCAGTGATTGCTGATTCTCTTATTACAGAATAATCTAATTTATCAACCTTTATCACAGTTGAAGGAATTGAATTTATTGTCACATTATTCTCGATATGGAGATCTATGTCTTCTGAAAAATAATTTAATATTTCTGTAATATTATTAGCTGGTTTGAGTCCGGCAGGATTTATACTGGTAGTTGTAATAGGATTTGGATAATCTGACAATAAATTATTTAGTTCAGGAAGATCAATGACCCTAACACCAACACAACCATTTTTGATAAAAGTCAATGGTATAGTGGAATGTGGATTTATCGGCAAAATTATTGTTATTGGACCTGGCATAAATTCTTGAATAAATCGCCTTTGTAGTTTACTAATATCTGAAAAATCAACAAGCAGTTTGTCAACTGAAGAATATAGTAAACTTACTGGTTTATCAAATTTTCTTCCTTTTAGTTGAAATAGCTTTTGTACAGCATTTTCATTATAAATATCGACACCAATACCATAGATAGTATCTGTTGGATAGGTTATTAAAGCACCTTTCTTTAATGTCTTGTGCAATAATGTTATTTTTTCTTTTGTTGTTGGTTTAAGATTTATTTTATTCATTGAATTTTTCTATTTCTTCTAACAATCTTTGAATAATTTCTGTTTCCGGTATCTTATCTAAGA
>JAOZSG010000062.1 GCA_029939785.1 Fidelibacterota bacterium
ATCAGATTCTGTTCGATCTGCTGCTTCCATTAAAAAAGAAAATTTATTTTTTATAAAATATCCAAGTAATTTCTTATCCAGAACAGCACCAAGGTTATCGGAATTTGATATAAAAGCATACTCATATCCATTATCTATCATTTGATTTAATAATCCACTAGTAACTAATGCTGAATAAATGTCACCATGACCAGGAGGACACCATTCCAATTCTGGATCTGCACTATTAACAGCGACGGAAAAATTATTTTTAGATATTTTTGGAATTTTATTTTGATAAAATCCAAGTGGCAAATCCTGTTTTTTATGTAATTCATATTTTTTTAATAATTGTATAGAATCAAACTCAGTGTAATAACTATTCATGAGAATAAGTGGTATTTTCTCGAATTCCGCCTGTTTTGCTATTATATCCAGAAACGATAATTCTCCTTTTACTTTTATTAAAGATTTGGCCTTATTAAGCCCCATGCTTGTTCCTAATCCACCATTCAATTTTATTAATACTGTTTTTGATAATTCTTCATCACCGATTTTATAATATTCATTTGAGAGATTTTCTAAATCAACAAGTGTTTTTACCGGTGAGATTTTTGACTCACTAATCATTCCTCCATTTTCACCATCAACAATCAATTTTTCATAATAATATTTAAAAGTTGATATTACAGATTCAGATAAATTCTCTTCTGACATTTTAACAACAAATTTCTCAAGGTTATTTTTAATATCAATCATTATTATCTCCTTTTTCATCAGACCGGATTAACAGGATTTTCTGTATAATTATTTTATTTTCCGTAAATTTTGTTAATCCTGTCAAAAAAATTTCTTTGTTTTTTCATATCAGCCAATTGATGGATGACGTTTTTTAATTATTTAATCAAATATAAATAAAAATATAAAAAAAAGGCAGTTAATACAACTGCCTTTTTTATGTAAATTTAGGGAATCTAATTTATCCCAAATAGATAACTTTTTTTTGTTATTCTTCTTCCGGTTGTTTATAATCAACAAATTCAATCAAAGATACCGGTGCACAATCATTACTTCTAAAACCCAATTTTGTTATTCTTGTATATCCACCTGGTCTGTCAGCATATTGTGGTGAAATATGGTCAAAAAGTGTTTTTACCAGATCTTTATTTTGAAGAACTTTAAAAGCCTGTCTTCTACTGTGAACTGTGTCTTTTTTACCAAGAGTTATAAGTCTTTCGATAACTCCTCTAAATGCTTTTGCTTTTGCATCGGTAGTTTTCAATTTTCCATGTTCGATCATTGAAATAGCCAGATTTGCTAATAATGCTTTTCTGTGACTACGAGTTCTACCAAGTTTTGCTACACGTTTCTGATGTCGCATTTTATATCCTCTCTTATTCTATTCTTCATCGGTTAGATATTTATCAACATCAACACCGAATTCCAAGTCCATACTTTTTAGTTTGGCTGTTAATTCGTTAAGTGATTTTCTACCGAAATTTTTAAATTTCAACATTTCTGCCTCTTCACGTACAACTAATTGACCAATAGATTTGATATTATTTGCTTTGAGACAGTTAAATGAACGAACAGATAGTTCCATTTCATCGACACTCTTTTTAAGAAGTTTTCGAATTCTTGTAATTTCCTGATCTTCGTCTTCATGTTGGATTTTAATATGTGTAGATTGTACTTTAGAAAAAATTGAAAAATATTGTTGTAATATTTTTGATGCATAATCTAATGCATCTTCAGCACTGATACTACTATCAGTCTGTATTTCTAAAGTAAGTCTTTCAAGAACTTCACCTCTGGATGTACCTGGTAAATTTTCTACTTTAAATGTAGCTTTAGTTACAGGTGAAAAAATAGAATCGATAAAAATTGTACCAATTGAAACATCTGGTACTTTGTTTTTTTCAGCAGGTATCCAGGAAGTACCGTTTTTAACTGTCAATTCCATATTTATATCTGCTTTATCATTTAATGTACAAATATATTTTTCAGGATTCATTACTTCGAAATCTTCTGTATTCGCTGCTAAATCTCCTGCTGTAATGATATTTTCCCCTTTAAAATGTAGATTAATTTTATCAGGATTAAGATTATTTAATTTTATCTTAACTTCTTTAAGATTCAAAATAATATCTGTTACTTCTTCTTTTACTCCAGGTACTGAAGAAAATTCATGTAAAACTCCATCAATTTTCAATGAAGCAAATGCGGCTCCGGGAATAGAAGTCATCAAAACTCTTCTTAATGCATTACCTAAAGTAATTCCATATCCCTTATTTAATGGTTGTACAATAAATTTACCATAATTTTCTTCTGAAATTTCCCGTACAACTCTTGCAATTATTTTTTCCATAGCTGCCAACTTTTCCTTTTCTTATTTTGAATAAAGTTCTACAACGAGCTGTTCATTTACGTCAACACCCATTTGTTCACGTTCAGGAATCTGGACGAAAACACCAACTAAATTAGCTTTATCCAAAACCAACCAAGGAAGACTATGTTCTCCATGAACTCTTTTCATTGATTCATGTACTCCTGCTAACTTTTTACTTTTATCTTTTACCTGAATTTCGTCACCAGAACTTACAAGATATGAAGGTATATTAACTTTTTTTCCATTTACACGAAAATGTCCATGTCTAACAAGTTGACGTGCCATTTTTCTAGAAGCAGCAAAACCTAATCTGTATACAACATTATCCAATCTACATTCAAGTAGTTGCATTAAATTTGTACCAGTAACACCTTGTTCTCTTGCAGCTTTTTCATAATAGCGTTTGAATTGTTTTTCAAATACACCATACATTCTTTTAATTTTTTGTTTTTCACGTAACTGCATGGCATAATTGGAATCTCTACGCCTACGTGTTAGTCCATGTTGACCAGGGATATAACCTTTTTTTTCAAAAGCACATTTATCAGTATTGCATCTTTCGCCTTTTAGAAAAAGTTTTATTCCTTCTCTTCTACATAATTTACAGACTGCACCTGTATATCTTGCCATCTATCTAACTCCTGTAATTTGTTTAAACTCTTCTCTTTTTTGGGGGTCTACAACCATTATGTGGAACTGGTGTAATATCTCTGATAACAGAAATTGTTAGTCCCGCAGTATGTATAGCTCTAATTGAAGCTTCTCTTCCACCACCTGGACCTTTTACTCTTACTTCCACATTTCTTAATCCCATATCATATGCTCTTTTTGCAGCATCTTCTGCAGCTTTTTGAGCAGCAAATGGAGTATTTTTTCTTGAGCCTTTAAAACCAGCTGTACCTGCTGTTGCCCAACTTATAATATTGCCGAAATTATCAGCTAAACTGATTGTGGTATTATTAAAACTTGCTTTAATATTTGCAATACCATCTGGTTCGACTTTTTTCTTTTTTCTTTTTATTTTAGTACGTTTTTTGGGTGGCAATTATATTCTCCTTAAATATTAAAAACCTATTTAGAAAATTTTTCTATCTTCTGTTGGGTCCTTTTCTTGTTCTTGCATTTGTTTTTGTACGTTGACCTCTTACTGGAAGACCTCTTTTATGACGCATTCCGCGGTAACAGTTTATTTCCATCAATCTTTTGATATCCTGTCTTACCTGATTTTTTAAAGCACCTTCAACTGTTTCATCATTGTCAATAACAGTTCGGATATCTTTTACTTCTGTATCGCTAAGATCTTTAATCCTTTTTTCAGGATCTACTTTTGCTTTTTCTAAAATATTAAGTGACTTAGTATTTCCAATTCCGAATATATATGTAAGTCCGATTTTAGTCTTTTTATTTCTTGGTAAATCAACACCAGCTATTCTAGCCAAATTATCCTCCTAACGCTTATCCTTGACGTTGTTTATGTTTAGGGTTAACGCAAATAACTCTAATTACGCCTTTACGTTTTATAATTTTGCAATCTTTGCACATTTTTTTTACTGAAGCTTTAACTTTCATCTTTATCTCTCTATTTTATTTATATCTATATGTTATTCTACCTTTTGACAAATCATAAGGAGATAGTTCCAATTTTACTTTATCTCCAGGTAAAATCCTAATAAAATGCATCCTCATTTTACCTGAAACATGGGCCAATACTACATGTCCATTTTCCAATTCCACTGTAAAAGTAGCGTTTGGTAGATTTTTTTTGATTATACCATCTACTTCAATTGCTTTTTCTTTTGCCATAAAACTCTATTTCACCTTTGTCTTTAATATCCGCCATTATATATGGACCATCTTCTTTAATCACAATAGAATGTTCATAATGAGCAGATACTTTATTGTCATGTGTTACAACTGTCCAATTATCGTCTAATGTTTTTACTTTAAAAATCCCCATGTTTACCATTGGTTCAATCGCGAATACCATTCCTGGTTTAATTACCGGACCTCTTCCAGCAACTCCAAAATTTGGGATTTCCGGTTCTTCATGAAGATTTGAACCGATTCCGTGTCCAACCAAAACTCTTACAACAGAAAATCCATTGTTCTCAACATGAGTTTGTATTGTATTCCCAATGTCAGATAGCCTATTACCCGGAACTGCTTTTGCAATTCCTAAATATAGTGCTTCACGGGTAGTATTCATTAGCTTTTCAATTTTTTCATCAATAGAACCGACACTATATGTAAAAGCAGCATCTCCAAAATATCCATCTTTTTCAACTCCAACATCGATTCCAATAATGTCTCCGTCTAAGAGTTTTCTTTTAGAAGGTATTCCATGAACTACTTGTTCATTAATACTAGTACATAAAGTAGATGGAAATCCTCTATAACCCTTGAAAGCTGGTTTTCCACCCTGACTTCGAATATAATCTTCAGCAATTGTATCTAACTCTAATGTAGTAATACCTGGTTTAATATATTTACCAAGATTCAATAAAGTTTCATAATTGATTCTATTACTTTCCTGTATCTTCTCTATTTCGGATGTTGAGCGTATATAAATCATTATTAAATTATCTTCTACGACTCGCAATTTTTCCGCTTTTCAAAAAACCATCATAATGTCTCATTAATAAATGAGATTCTATTTGTTGTAAAGTATCTAAAGCAACACCAACAATAATAATTAAACTTGTTCCACCAAAAAATGATGCAAGACCATAATTAATATTCATGACTTTCATCAAGATATATGGAAAAACTGCAACAATTGCCAAAAATACAGATCCTGGTAAAGTTACTCTTGTCAGAATATTATCAATAAATTCTGATGTCTTTTTTCCAGGACGAATACCAGGAATAAAACCTCCTGATTTTTTCATATTATCTGCTACTTCAATTGGATTAAATGCTATTGCAGTATAAAAGTATGTGAAAAAGATAATGATTAATCCAAAAACAGCCCAATAAAATGGATGTTGTGTATTAAAATATCTCATAATTACCTGAATAAAAGAATTATTAGGAAAAAATGTTGATATCGTACTTGGAATAAACATTATAGCCTGAGCAAAAATTATTGGCATTACTCCTGAAGTATTAACTTTTAAAGGAATATGTGTTGCCTGACCACCATAAACTTTACGTCCGACAACTCTTTTGGCGTATTGCACAGGAATTTTTCTTTTACCCTGTGTTAGCAACACAACAAACATAATAACACCAAACATTATTACTAATAAAACTAAATCTGTTAATATATTTCTAACACCTTCTTGAATTAATGCGATCTCTGAAATCACAGTATTAGGAAATCTGGCCATAATACCTATCATAATGATTAATGATATTCCATTGCCAATTCCTCTTTCTGTTATTCTTTCACCTAACCACATTATTAGTATTGTGCCAGTACTAAGTGTTAGCATGGTCATCAATATAAATCCAATGCCGGGATTAGGAACTACAGGAATCATACGGTCACCAATTCTTGTGGCCATTGTGGGACTCATTAGTAGTTGTGCTATTCCAAAAGATTGTAAAGCGGATATTAACAAAGTACCGTATCTGGTTAACTGGGTTATTTTTGTTCTTCCTTCTTCACCTTCTTTTTGTAATTTTTGGAAATATGGAATTACAGCTCCTAAAAGTTGAATTATAATTGAAGCACTAATATAAGGCATAATTCCCAATGCAAATAATGCAGCTTTGGAAAATGCACCTCCGGCAAATAAATCATATAATCCAAAAAGTGTATTTTGCTGTGATTGCATAGCAGCAGCAAGTGCAGTAGTATTAATTCCAGGTATTGGAATATGAACACCTGTTCTAATAATTACTAGAATTGCGAGAGTATATAAAACTCTATTTCTTAATTCTGGTATTTTAAAGATGCCTTGCAGTTGATTTTTCATACAACTTCTGCCTTTCCACCGGCTTTTTCTATTTTATCGATCGCAGTTTTGCTAAAAGCATTAGCAATAACGGTTTTCGCTGTAGTTAATTCACCTACACCAAGAACTTTTAAAGGTTTATTGACCGATCTGATAAGTCCAGCTTCAAATATTTCAATAATTGTAATTTTATCATTTTCGATTTTTAATAAATCATCCAGATTTACTACCTGGTATTCTTTTCTAAACGGATTCTTAAAACCTCTTTTAGGGATCCGACGATAAAGTGGCATAGTACCACCTTCCATCCACGATCTTGATTTGGAACCGGATCGAGAGCCATAACCATTCATACCTCTCCCACTAAAATTTCCTCTTCCAGAACCATTTCCTCTACCCTTTCTTTGGGTACCTTTTATAGAACCGTCTGCATATTGTAAAGTACTTAAATCCATAATTACTCTTCTACCTCTTCTATTTTCACCAAATGTGAAACAGCATTAATCATTCCATCAATACATGGATTTACTGTTTTTATCACACTATGATTTATTTTTTTAATACCAAGTGCTTCCAGAGTTCTTTTATCTTCTTTTTTATATCCGATTGTACTTTTAATTTGTGTAACTCTTACTTTTTTCATGATCCGAATATCTCCTGAAGTGTTTTTCCTCTTTTTCTTGCTATAGAAAAAGGATCTCTTAAAGATTTCAGTGCGATCATAGTAGCTTTTACAACATTATGAACATTGTTTGAACCAATTGATTTTGTCAAAATATCTTTTATTCCAACTTCATCTAAGATTGCTCTAATAGTAGATCCTGCTATAACTCCTGTACCTGGAGCAGCTGGTTTTAACATTACTTCCGCACCATCATATTTTGATATAATTTTATGAGGGATAGTTCCATTAATAACAGGAATTCTTACAATATTTTTCTTAGCATTTTCTTTGCCTTTTGCGATTGCATTAATTACTTGGGATGCTTTACCTAGTCCAACTCCTACATGTCCCTTGCCGTCACCTACTACAACAACAGCATTAAAACCAAAGGTTCTACCACCTTTTACAACCTGGGATACGCGGTTAATTTTTACGACTTTTTCATCAAGTAAATCTAATTGTGTGGGATCAATATATTTCAATCCTATACTCCTTGTGAATATTTAAAATTTTAAGCCGGCTTCTCTTGCTGAGTCTGCCAACGATTTAACTCTACCATGATATCTATAACCACCACGATCAAAAACAACTGTTTCAATTTTATTTTCAATAGCTTTTTCTGCTATTAATTTTCCAACAAGTTTGCTTTTGTCAATTTTTGATGTACCTTTTTTCATTCCGGTTTTCAATTCTTTTGAAAGATCAGAAACCATTATGATTGTTTTTCCTGTACTATCATCAATTAATTGAGCATAGATATGATTTAGACTACGAAAAACAGCTAATCTGGGTCTTTCTGTTGTTCCAGAGATTTTCTTCCTGATTTGCTTTCTTCTTCTTTGTCTTGATTCTATTTTTACTTTTGAATTATTCATTTTATAAAACCTTTATTAAGCACCAACTTTTTTACCGGCTTTTCTAATAACTTGTTCACCAGCATAACGAATACCTTTACCTTTATACGGTTCAGGTTTATAGATTTCTCTAATTTTAGCTGCTACTTGTCCGACTTTTTGCTTATCAACTCCAGAAATTTTAATTTTTAAATTTGCTGGAATTTCTATTTTGATATCTTCCGGCGGTGTAAATAATACAGCATGAGAAAAACCAAGATTTAAAAATAACGATTTTCCTTTCATTTCAGCTGAGAAACCTACACCATTAATTTCAAGATTTTTTTCAAATCCTTTAGAAATACCTTCAATCATATTAAAAATCAGCATTCTATACAATCCATGTAATGCTTTATCTTTTTTAGAATCGCTAGGCCTTTCAACAATAATTTTATTGTCATTTTCAAAAATTTTGAAATTTTCACTAAACGACTTTAATAATTTTGCTTTTTGTCCCTGTACTGTTACAAGATTATTATTAGTTGTTATCTTGATTCCGGCAGGTATATCAATAGGTTGTTTTCCAATTCTTGACACTATTTACTCCTTATTGACTTTACCATATATAACAGAGAACTTCACCACCAATATTATTGGATTTTGCTACTTTATCAGTAACAATACCAATTGATGTTGAAAGTATAGTTATACCTAGTCCGTTTAATGTTCTTGGAATTTCACTTGATTTTACGTAATACCTTCTACTTGGTTTACTAGCTCTTTTCAAACCTTCAATCACAGGAGTTCCCTCATGATCATATTTCAAAAAGACTCTGACAATATCTTGGATACTATCTCTAATAATAATAAAATCTTGAATATAGCCTTCATGTTTAAGAATTAATGATAATCTTTTCTTAAGATTTGAGGCTGGAACGTCAACCCATTTTTTTTCTGCTGAGTGACCATTCCTTATTCTTGTTAAATAATCTGCTATTGGATCTGTTACGGGCATAATATAGTTTCTCCTTACCAGCTTGCTTTTGTAACACCTGGAATTTCACCCTTTAAGGCCAATTCTCTAAAACATATTCTACAAAGACCAAATTTTCTGTAATAGGATCTTGGGCGTCCACATACTGAACATCTGTTAATAGTTCTGCTGGAAAATTTTGGTTTTCTTTTTGCTTTTGCAATTAATGATTTTTTTGCCATATTAATTTTTCTCCGTTGAAACTGGTTGACGTTTCTTAAAAGGAAATCCGAAAAGTTTAAGAAATTCATAAGCAACTTCATCAGTTTCCGCTGTGGTATTAATTGTAATATTCATGCCACGGATTTTGTCAACGTTTTCATATTTGATTTCAGGAAAAACTGTATGTTCTAATATACCAAAAGAATAGTTACCTCTTCCATCAAAGGATTTGTCAGATAATCCTGAAAAATCTTTTATTCTTGGAATAGCAGTGCTAATTAGTCTATCAAAAAATTCATACATTATTTCTTTTCTCAAAGTAACAAAACAACCTACAGGATCGCCCTGTCTAATTTTAAAATTTGAAATGGCTTTTTTTGCTTTTGTAACTACTGGCTGTTGTCCGGTAATAGTTCTGATATCTTCAAGTGCATTCTGAAGATCTTTAGGATCATCTTTTGCATTTCCAATACCCATACTAATACTTATTTTATCAAGTTTTGGTATTTCCATAATGTTAACACCAAATTTTTCAATGATAGCCGGAACAATTTCTTTTTTATATTTTTCCAGAAGTCTAGGTGTATTATTTTCTTTTTTTGACACTTATAACTCCTTAATTATAAACTATCTAATGTTTCACCGGTACTCTTTGCATACCGAACTTTTTTACCATCTTTCAATGTTTTATAACCAACCTTAGTAGGTTCGTTATTATGTAAAAGAGCAAGGTTTGACAAATGTATTGGTGCTTCTTTTTCTATAATGCCTCCTTTGGGATTGTCCTGTGTAGGCTTAGTATGTCTTTTTATTAGATTAATACTATCTACAATGGCTTTATCTTTATCAGGATATATTGCGAGTACTTTACCGGTTTTACCCTTGTAGTTGCCAGCAATAATTTTCACCATATCATTTTTTTTAATACGATACATTAATTTAAACTCCTTTATAGTACTTCTGGGGCCATTGATACAATTTTCATATAACCCTTATCCCGAAGTTCTCTTGTAACTGGTCCAAAAATTCGTGTACCTTTCGGTTCTTCATTTTCACTGATAATTACAGCAGCGTTTTCATCAAATCTAATGTATGTACCATCATTTCTACGAATTTCTTTTTTTGTTCGAACAATTACAGCTCTATGAACTTCACCTTTTTTTACTACTCCACCTGGTGCTGCTTGCTTTACAGTAATTGTAATAATATCACCAATTGTGGCAGTTTTTCTTCTTGTTCCGCCTAAAATACTAATACACATTACTTTTTTTGCACCAGTATTATCAGCGACATTTAATCTAGTCTCTTTATAAATCATTACGGCTTCCCCTTATAATCTAATGATCCAGTATCTCTACAAGCCGCCATCTTTTTTTTCTGCTTAACGGTCGGGATTGTTCTATTCTAACTCTATCACCAATATTACATTTATTCTCAGGATCATGAGCATAGAATTTTGATTTTTGTTTTATATATTTCCCGTAAACCGGGTGTTTTACAGTTCTTTCTAATGATACTACAATAGTTTTTTCCATTTTGTTGCTGGAAACTGTACCAATTAGATTTTTTTTGTTTTTTATAGCACTCATTTAAATTTTTCCTACGTTATAATTAAGTCCTAATTATTTTCTAATTCCAAGGTCATATTCATGTAGAACAGTTTTTAATTGTGCAATTTCTTTTTTTACATCTTTAATCTTTAAAGGATTTTCTAATTGCTGCAATGCTTTTTGAAATCTCAAATTTTCCAATGCTTCAATATTATCCTTTAATTTTGTCTTAAGTTCGTCAATTGACAACTCTTTTAATTGATCTTTTTTCACAATTTCACCTAATGTTCTTTTCTTATCACCAACTTCGTTTTAATCGGAAGTTTGTGGGAAACTTTTTTATAAAGTTTTTTAATATCTATCTCTGAAGATTCTATTTCAAATAAAATCCTACCGGGTTTTACAACTGCTACCCAGTATTCAGGTGAACCTTTACCTTTTCCCATACGTGTTTCAGCTGGTTTTTGAGTAATAGGTTTGTCTGGAAAAATTCTTATCCACATCTTTCCGTGTTTACGAATTTCTCTTGACATCACAACACGAGAGGCTTCTATCTGACGGGATGTTATCCATCCAGGTTCCATAGCTTTAATACCATAATGGCCAAAACTAACTTCACAACCTGAGTTGGCATTACCCTTCATGCGGCCTTTTTGTTGTTTTCTATATTTAACTCGTTGCGGTGCTAACATTTTATATTCCTTACTACTTTGTTACTTTTTCACCATTACAAATCCAAACTTTGATACCAATGCAACCATAAGTTGTATATGAAGTTGCAGAACAATAATCAATATTTGCTCTGATTGTATGTAATGGAACTCTACCTTCTTTGAAAGATTCTGCTCTTGACATTTCTGCACCACCGAGTCTTCCTTTTATCTGAACACGAATACCATCAGCACCCATTCTCATTGTACCTTGAATAGCTTTTTTAATTGCTCTTCTATGAGATACTTTTTTAGCAACTTGTTCTGCAATACTTTCACCAACTAATGTTGCATCTAATTCAGGTCTTTTAATTTCACTAACGTTAACCTGAACATCAGTATTAGTAAGTTTTTGCAATTCCATTTTCAACATATCTACCTGGCTACCTTTTTTACCAATAATAATACCAGGTCTGGATGTATTAACGATTACTGTGATTTTTTTGGATGTACGATGTATATCAAGTGAAGAAATACCAGCATTTGGTAATCTTTTACTAATATATTTTCTTATTTGAATATCCTGTGCTAGTTTGGTACTGAATTGTTTTTCATCAAACCAGATGCTTTTCCATTCTTTATTATATCCAAGTCTAAACCCAATAGGATGTGTTTTCTGACCCAAGTGAAACCTCCAAATTAGTTATTTTTTCTGTCTTTTTTTTCTGCTATTTCAACTGAAATATGACTTGATCTTTTTCTGATGATAGTAGCTCTTCCCATTGCTCTGGGACGAAATCTACGTGCTGTCTGACCTTCATTAACATAAATCGTTTTTAAATAAAGATCTTCAGGTTCCAGATGTCCACCAGCATCAGTATTTAATAGATTTGCTACACAAGATCTGATAGTTTTTTCAACCACCTCAGAAGCTTTTTTATTGGAAAAGTGCAATAAATTTAAAGCCTTTTCCAATTCTTTACCTCTTACAAGATCAGCTACTTGTCTTACTTTTCTTGCTGATTGTCTAACATTTTTACTACTTGCTTTTGCTTCCATATTATAACTTCTTTATTTTATTACTTTTTCTTATGTCCTCTAAAAGTTCTTGTCATTGCAAATTCACCTAGTTTATGTCCTACCATATTTTCGGTAATAAAAACCGGGATAAATTTATTCCCATTATGAACTGCAACT